>JAITLD010000085.1 GCA_031278055.1 Rickettsiales bacterium
ATCTTATTGACCTTTTTGGCGCTTAACCTATTGTATTTCATGGCTTTTTTACTATATCCCTCCCGAGATACTAGTCAAGAGCCTTAATTATTAATTTTTATTCTGACCATCACCGCCAACACAAATCACTATCCGCTATCTGCGGTAATGATTATTGTCATGTCGATTCAGACTGTTTGATGATTTTTTCGACAGAAATCGCGCCGCCATCAGCGCCAGCCATTCGATGGCCAAAAATCCCAATCCGAACGTAATCGAATCAAAACTGAATCTGAACACATGCACGACAGCCCACGCGAATTGCACGACGAACGATATATACAGCAGGCAAAAGACACCCGAGAAGAAATATTTTTTTATTTTTGAAAGCATGATTAAACTCCTTATATTTATTGCCCGATTCTGGTGCCAGGTTCGGGCGAACCCCGCGATAGCATTACGGCGTTACTTGCCAATCGGCTTTGGCGCCAATGCCGTTCAGGCGGCCATCGCAAGGCGAACATTATCGTTCGCGGGAATGTTGTTAGCATTCACTTGATGGTTTTTTCGGGAACCACCCCGGAACACAAGCATTGTCTTTCAGCCCCTGTCGAATCTGTATCAGCCCCATAAAGTTATAATTGGTGGAGCTGTGGGGTACCGCCCCCCAGTCCAAAAGACTTATTCTTCAATGCAATCAGTGTCATCTTCGCTTTCGCGACACTGGCATTATAGACGATAGTTTTTCGTTTTTCAAGAATATTATTTTGCGGGCGCATGCCGCGAGAATCCAACCGCCGCGGCCATCAATTCCATCGCCCGTTCGTGACGCGCTTTTTCCCCGGCATTTTTTGCGACAAGCTGTTGGTATTTGCGATCTATTTCTTCTTTATCGGATTTTTTTACGTAAAATGAATTTTCAGCCGCAGAGAGCACTCCGTTTTTAATCAGATAATCGAGACGGCCAATTTTCGCGCGGGCGGCAAGTTCCCGAATCGTTTCTTCGGTTGAGTTTGTTAAGTTGCGTTTTTTGCGCCGTTTTGCCATACTCGGGCCCCTTTTGTCCAATTATAATGAAAGATTTTTCATTTTCAAATTTTATATGACGGATATGATTTGTAAAAAAATTTTCCAAACTTGCTTTTATTTGCCAAATCATTATAATTGGAAAACTGCGGGTGAATAGCTCAGCTGGTTAGAGCGTTACGTTGACATCGTAAAGGTCGTTGGTTCGAGTCCAATTTCACCCACCAATTAATATGTCGTGTCTGGTTCTGAATGTTAAATAGAAAATTTATATTACGCTGGGCAATAAGGTTTATTATTCTCGCGCTGCTTACATATCAAGTTATAAAAACGATAGATGTAAAGGCAATTTCATATACCGTGATTTTTATCGCTCCGTTTCTTATCGGGGCGCTTGCATGCGGATGGGTGTGCCCGGCGGGACTTGCGCAGGATTTGCTGTTCCGCCGCCGTTTTGCCATCAATGTCCCAATGCCGTTGCACAAATGGATTCGCGTTCTGCGCTATGTTTTCGCCGCGCTGCTCATCACAGGCTTGTTCTCGCTTCCGCTCATGATTCAGCGCGGCATAACAGGATTTGTCAGATTTGAGTTTTCGGCCCCGCTTGCATTGTGGCTGGCTGTCGCCTCGGCTGTTGCCTCAATATTCATAAATAGATTTTTCTGCCGTTATTTATGCCCCTTGGGCGCGATGAGCGGGGTGAAATCGCTCGCGCGGGCCGCGACGATAAACCGCGATGAAGCCCGCTGCGTGAAATGCGGCGCGTGCGACAAAGTTTGTCCGATGAAAATAGCGATGAGCCGCACAAATTCGTCATGCTCGCCAAATTGCGTCGATTGCTTCAAGTGTATCGAAAGCTGCCCCAAAAAGGCGCTTTATCTAGGTTTCCGCGACTATATAAAAAGCTTTCGGGATTTGTTTAAGAAAGTATGAGGATAATCATGGCGGAATTGATAACGAAAATTGTCTTGACTTGGCCGCATAGTTTCGTAAAATCGAAGTAGCATGCCCGACAGGAATTGTTTTTTCACCCCGCATACCGATTAAAATGTCATGGATTGCGATATTTTTTATGATGTTGATATTTTGCGGATTTGCATGGGCGGCCGCGCAGCGAATTTTTGAAATACTGAAAGGAGACGATGATGATACTGGTAAATACTGACTTTATTTCCGGAAAAAAATTGCAAACCCTCGGATTGGTAAAGGGGACAATGGTCAAAACCAAGAATATATTTGTCGACATATTCCAAGGATTCAAGCATATGGTTGGCGGCGAACTTCGGGGATACAACAGGATGATGAACGAGGCGCGCGCCACCGCCACCAAGCGCATGGTCGAGGAAGCCGAGAAACTTGGCGCGAACGCGATAGTCAATGTGCGCTATTCAACCAGCGCTATCATGCATGGCGCGGCCGAAGTCATCGTCTATGGCACAGCCGTTAAATTCGTCTGAATCGCAAAAGGGTAGGAAATAGCAGAAAGATATACCGGACTTGACGTCATGGTCCGAAGCTGATTCGACGCATAATATCTCTTTACATCGTTGATTTTTCAATTTAAACTTTCACAAAAGGATTCGATATGTCAAAAAAGGTTTTGATTACATCCGCATTGCCCTATGTGGATGGCGATCTGCATCTGGGAAATTTTGTCGGTTGCTTTCTGCCATCCGACATCTACGCGCGATTCTGCCGCGCCCGCGGCGACGATGTGCTTTACGTATGCGGCGCGGACGAACACGGAACGAAGTCATTGATTGCCGCAAAAAAAGAAGGCCTGCCTGTTCTGGAATATAACGACAAATGGGTGGAAAAACAAAAAAAAGCGCTGGCTGGATTTAATCTGTCGTTTGATTTTTACGGCCGCACGCATACCGAAAAACATGAACGGTTGATGCACGAGATTTTTTCGAAATTGGAAGAGAAAGGATTGATAGAGGAACGCGAAACCGTTCAACCGTTCGGAATCGAGGATGGCATGTTTCTAGCCGACGCCTATGTCCGCGGGATATGCCCGAAATGCGGATATGAAAACGCGAACGGCAACGAATGTCCAAAATGCGGCGCCGCATTCGAGGTCGAAGAATTGAAAAATCCACGAAGCGCCCTGTCGGGCGGACGAGTCGAATTGCGTCCGACAAAAAATTTGTTTTTCTTGGCTTCAAAAATAGAGCCGCAATGGAAGAAATGGTTGGCCGCGCATGCGCCGCACTGGTCGAAATACGCGCGCGACATTGCCAGAGGTTGGGCGAACGAAGGGTTGCGCGATACCTCTATCACGCGCGACCTGCCTTGGGGTGTTCCAGTGAACAAACCAGGATATGAAAACAAGGTCTTTTATGTCTGGTTCGACGCACCGTGGGGATACGTTTCGATTTCCCAGGCCGCGAATCCGAATTGGGAGGATTGGTGGAAAAATCCAAACGCGCATTACGCGCAATTCATGGGCAAGGATAACGTGAAGTTCCATTCGGTATTTTTTCCAGAGCAGCAATTGGCCGCGGGCGACGATTGGAAAACAGTCGACATGCTGAAAGGAATGAGTTTTTTGAATTTCGAAGGAGGCAAATTTTCAAAATCCGAAGACAGGGGAATATTTATGGACCAGGCCCTTGAAGACGCGCCGGCAGACGCGTGGCGTTATGCCGTTATCGCCAGCGCGCCGGAAACCGACGACACGGACTTTACGATTCAGCGGTTTGCCGACATTGTGAACAAAGACCTGAATGGAATGTTGGGCAATTTCGTTTCTCGCGTGTGCAAATTATCCGAAAAACATTTTGCAAACAATGTTCCAAACAGCATAAAAGGTAATCCTCAGACTGCGAAACACGGACAAAAATTGGAAGAAAATATAAATAAAAATTTTTCGGATTTGACCGCCGCGTTGGATGGTTGCGAATTTCGCAAGGCTATCGAAGCCTTGCGCGCGATGTGGGCGGCCGGAAACGAGTTTATGAGCGAATCGGAACCATGGGAGCTGGTAAAATCATCACCCGAGGCGGCGGGTCAAATATTGAATGAATGCTTTCAATTGATTGATTTTTATGCCCGCGTATCCGCGCCTTTCATTCCCGCAACTTCCGAAAAAATGCTGGCGATTTTCGGAACAAAGCGCGATTTATTATGGCCGGAAAAATACGATCGCCGCATTGCGGATGGAGAATCGTTCACAGTTCCGGATAATCTGTTCGAGCGGATTGATAATGACAAGATTTTAGAAATGATAAAAAAATATACGGCGTAAAAAAAGCGGCTAATGCCGCTTTTATCTGCTCAATTCCAGAAGTTTTTGCAACTTTGCGCGGGTCAGTTCAGACAATTCGATCCTGTTCTCCGCGCTTTCATCGCATGAATAATGCCGCAATCTTTCGATTTCGGCCGCGAAACGGCTGCGCCACCATAAACTTTTGTGCCATGTTTCCGCAATCTTTGGATTATATGGCAGGCCTTTGATATTGATGTCGGGCCTATCTTTCTTTGCTACTGTCCTCAGAGTTTCAATCGCGCGCGGCAACTGTTCTATCGTTCCGGCAAGGACTATGTTTTTCCGCAACATTCCTAGATATTTCAATACATCGTATGATTCGGAAATATTTTCATAAGTATTGCTCGAATTACATTCTATCCACATGCTCGTAATGCGCGAGGTAGGATAATCTTTAACCAACTTCGAATAAACTCTGGACGATTCGGGATTTTTTATTCCGGTGTCGAAAGTTCCCTTAAAAATTTCGACCGCTACCGCGCCGATATATTCGGGGCCGAATTTTTTGTAGGCCGAGCTTAAACCGCCGGATATGACAACCACGTTTGAATCGTCGATATTAAGTGTTCCGAGAGTATGAGTCTGCTCTTTGATTATAATGGGGCTTCCAAGCGCAATGAGAGCATCGCC
>JAITLD010000005.1 GCA_031278055.1 Rickettsiales bacterium
GTGACCTCCACTAGTTCATCGTCTTGAATGTATGATAAGGCCTCTTCGAGCGACATTTTTTTCGGCGGCGCCAAAAATATTTTCTCGTCCGCCATGGTCGTCCGCATGTTTGTTAATTCCTTTCCTTTCACCGGATTGACTTCGAGGTCGTTTTCTTTCGAATGCTCTCCTATTATCATTCCGTTATAGACCTGCGTTTGCGGGCCGATGAACAGAATCCCGCGCGGCTCCAAGTTATGCAGCGCATAGCTGGCGGCCGCTCCGTTTTCCATGGAAACCAGCACCCCCGGGCGATAGGCCGCTATGTCGCCGCGATATTCGCCGTATTCGGAAAATAGCCGGTTCATGATTCCGGTTCCGCGCGTATCGGTCCTGAATTCGGAGAGGTATCCGATAAGTCCGCGTGACGGCGCGCTGAAAACAATTCTTGTTTTTCCAATTCCGGACGGTTTCATCTCGGTTATTGTGGCTTTGCGCTTGGTCATTTTTTCAATCACGACGCCGGAATATTCATCGTCGACGTCAATCACGACATCCTCTATCGGCTCTTTGCCATCAATCATGACCACGCGCGGACGCGACACCGACAATTCGAATCCCTCGCGCCGCATCGTTTCGATTAAAATGCCGAGTTGCAGTTCGCCGCGTCCGGATACTTCAAACGATTCGTTTGCAGTCGATTGGACTACTTTCAGTGCGATATTCGTCTCCGCTTCTTTAAGTAGGCGGTCTCCAATCATACGCGATGTCAGTTTTTTTCCGCCTGATTTTCCCGCGAGCGGACTTGTATTCACGGAAAAAGTCATCGTTAATGTCGGCGGGTCAATCGGCAGCGCGGGAATAGGGCTGTCGACAGATAAATCGCACAGCGTGTCCGCGACGGTCGCCTTGGAAAATCCTGCAACCACAACAATGTCGCCGGCCGATGCCTGTGTCAGAGAAATCTTTTCAATTCCGCGGTGCTCGATAATTTTCGTAATTTTTGTTTGCTCGACTAATTCGCCTTTCATATTGATTGCTTTGGCGGCCTGTCCGACTTTAATTGTTCCCGACGCGATTCTTCCAGTCAGAATCCGTCCGACATAGGGGTCGGCTTCCAAGGTTGTCGCCAGCATTTGAAACGGTCCATCTGCGTCGTGTCGCCCGGGAATTGAGTCGGGGGCGGGGACGTGGTCGATAATTAATTGAAACAAGGGCGTCAAATCTTTATGCTCGTCATTCAGATTTCGAACGGCCCATCCGTCGCGCCCGACCGCGTAGAGATACGGGAAATCAAGCTGCGAATCGTTCGCGCCCAGTTTGTCGAACAAATCAAATGTTTCCGTCAGAACTTCGTCCGGCCGCGCGTCCTGGCGATCGATTTTATTTATGCACACAATCGGGCGCAGGCCGAGTTTCAGCGCTTTTGATAGGACGAATTTTGTCTGCGGCAGCGGTCCTTCCGCCGAGTCGACCAATAAAACCACTCCGTCTACCATTGACAGAATGCGCTCCACCTCGCCGCCGAAATCCGCATGCCCGGGCGTATCCACGATATTTATTTTATATTCGTTCCACAGGATTGACGTTGGTTTTGCGGAAATCGTGATTCCGCGCTCGCGTTCCAGGTCGCCTGAATCCATCACGCGTTCCGCGATTTTTTCATTTTCCCTAAATGTGCCCGCCTGTTTCAGCATGTTGTCGACCAGGGTTGTTTTTCCATGATCTACATGCGCGATTATTGCAATGTTTCGAATTTTCATTTCAAAATCTTTCGATAAAAAAAACTGGTAGCGGAGGAGGGATTTGAACCCCCGACCAAAGGATTATGATACCGCAACGCAAGGGTCAATATTCCCCAGATTTTGGCGGATTTGTATGGGTTTCAGGCCCCCGAAACGCCGCCTATGTCTTATGCTGTGTCAAAAATACAAAAAACCTTCAGCCAGCCTTGTGGGCCTTGTCGAGGGGGCTGTGGCGAACCAATTACGCCCCTTTTATTTCCCATTGCCGCCACTACTTACTTGCCACGAATTCTATATCAGATTTTAACGAAAAGCAAATTTTTATACTGAATAAATATCCTTGAATAAATCGGCTTCCTCATCTGTAATTATTGGCTTCATTATTTAATATATCGCTATCTTATAATCTTGTGATTTATATTTGGGATAGAATCTGATTTGATTGCTTTATTATTCACATCAATTGAAAAACAATCAGAAAAATTTTCTAGTTTGGATAATTGTTCGTCAATGTCAGAAAGCAAAGTATCAAATTTGAAATATGGCGGTAAATCTCTTGTGAAATAGCATTCGCTTTTCATAAGCATTTTTATTGCAGCCGACTTTCGCCGCAAATCTATTTAGTTCATCGTGTTTTTCTCATACCACGCGCTTTTAGTGCCGCCATTTTTTACCAGATAACCTTTATCCACCAATGACTTTACATTCTTGCTTGCGGTATTTGCATTCATTTTTAATTTTTCAATAATTTCTGACATAGCCCATTCCGGATTGTCATCAAATAATTCCAGTATAATCCTTGCTGTGCGCGAAAGTTTTGTGTCGTCTGCAACTGCCGCTTTAATTTTTTCTTCCAAATGTTTTTTTTGTTTTTGCAAGGATATCAGAAAAAATGACAGCCACGGCTCGTAATCAACCTTGTTATCCCAAATGTTTTTCTGGGTGCGTCGCAATGCGCGATAATAACCTTCCTTGCTTGCTTCTATAATGGATTCCAAAGAACTATATGAAACATAGGTATAACCCTTTTTCAACAGCAGGATTGTCGTCAATGCGCGGGAAAGTCGTCCGTTGCCATCTTGAAACGGATGAACAGATAAAAAATGCACGATAAAAATTCCGATTGTAAGCAATGGATGCAATAACGCGTCATCAAGATTCTTTCGCGTCCATTCGGTAATTTCTTCCATAAGACGCGGGGTGTCAAACGGCGTTGCTGTTTCAAAAACTATACCGATTTCTTTGCCTTTTTCGTCAAAAGCCGCAACGGAATTGGAAATCTTTTTATATTCTCCGCGATGGGCTTCATCTTTCCCAACATATTGGAGCAAGATTTTATGCATTTGCTTGATATAATTTTCCGATAAAGGAATAACCGAATAATCATCAAAAATAATATTCATAAGCTCTGCATAGCCAGCAACTTCTTCTTCATCGCGCGACTTGAATGATTTGCGATTTATATGGGATAGCAGTTTTTCAATCTCGGCATCGGATAATTTGTTTCCTTCTATACGGTTCGACGAACCGATAGATTCTATGGTTGAAACTTTTTTTAGTGCTTTCAACTGCTCTGGGCACAAGCGGACAAAGCCGTTCCAAGCCCCTTTGAACTCGTCTAATTCTGCAATAATTCCCAGCATTTGCGGCGTTATTTTGATGTTTTTGATATCCATCACAACCGTACCTCTTTCGAATTTTTATATACGAAATTATACGAAATTATACGAGAAAGTCCAGCGGTCTTTTTACTTTTTTATCGAAGTCTTGCGGGTCGTTTTATTCGCAACATGTATCCGCTTGTTTTACAACCCAATCTATGCGGATTATCAAAAAGACACTCCGGAAACAATTGAACAGATTTGACGACAGTAATGTTATTTACGATACCCTGTGCGTCCACCAAAAAGCCCCCGAAGGATTTTGAAAACTTGGTAGCGGAGGAGGGATTTGAACCCCCGACCAAAGGATTATGATTCCTGTGCTCTACCCCTGAGCTACTCCGCCAAAGCGGCTGAATTATATAGCATTGTTTTGAAAATGTCAAAAATAACAAATGTTAAAGAATTGATCAAATCTGAAAAAAATAAAAAAATGCGGCGGCGGCCGCATTTTTTTATCATCCTATTTTTGCCCTGCCTGACATCAATGGGCGCAGTTTTTCCGGAATGTTGACGCTTCCGTCCGCATTCTGGTGGTTTTCAAGCACGGGGACAATCGCGCGGGGCAGGGCGATTCCCGTATTATTCAGAGTCGCGCAGAAATGAATGTTGCCGCCCGCGTCTCGATAACGCGTGTTCGTGCGCCGCGATTGGAATTCGCCAATTGACGAGCAACTGCCGAGTTCGCGATATTTATTTTCGTTCGGGAACCAAGCCTCAAAGTCGTGCATTTTCACTTTGTTGAATCCCATGTCTCCGGTCGAACTGGCGATCACTTGATACGGCAATTCCAAATCTTCCATAACTTCGCATGAATTATTCAAAATAAAGTCGTGCATCTCGTCCATTTGGTCCATCGTGCAATACACATATTGTTCGACCTTGTGGAATTGATAAAAACGCACCAGTCCGCGCGTGTCGCGACCGGCCGCGCCGGCCTCTTTTCGAAAACATGGCGAATATCCGGCATACAGAATCGGCAGCTGTTTTTCATCCAGAATTTCATCTTTGTGCAGGCTATTCAATATTATTTCCGCCGTTCCGGCCAAACATCTGTCGGTGTCCGCCAGCATGAACACGTCGTTTTTCATGACGGCTTGGTCGCTTCCGCGGAAATGGCCCGCCTCGAAAATCGTTTGTGGTTTTGTTATTGCGGGAACCTGGGTAAAAGTGAATCCTTTTTTTATCAATTTTTGAATCACAAATGTCTGAATTGCCAAATCAAGTTCGGCTACTTCCCCGGCCAGGCAGTATGTGCGGCTGCCGCTGATTTCGCCGATTTTATCCGGCCGCCACCAATTGTGCATGTCCAGGATTTCCCAGTGCGGCCGCGGGGAAAAGTCGAATTTTCGCGGCTTGCCAACCTGACGCAGGACGACATTCGCCGATTCGTCCGCGCCGACAGGGGCGTCCTTTGACGGAATCTGCGGAACATTCAGCAACAGTTCGCGCAGCGCGGCCTCTTTTTCGGCGAGCTCTGCCATCTCTGTTGCGATTTCGTCCGTGATTTTTTTTGATTCTGCGACCAGCGCCGCCTTGTCCGTCGCAGTCGGAATTTCTTTTGTTATTTTATTTTTTTCGGCTGTTTTTGTTTCCGTCAGCGTCTTTAATTCGCGGACGCGTTTGTCCAGTTTGATTATCTCGTCCGTGTGGTCTTCAAAGCCTTTGACCTTTGCCGCCCATTTAACAATATCCGGATTTTCTCTGATAAATTTTATGTCCAACATTTTTTGTTCCTTTCGGTCGCAGTTATAATTATGGATTATTATTCTTGGTTCAGTCGCGCGATTATTCCCCTGCGGGGGACGAAAAAAGAGCGAGGAAAACAAACGATATGTCTTTCATGGTTTGCATTGTAATTCATTGCCGAGTGGCAGTCAAGGCGGGTTTTTTTCGTCTGGTTTTATGCTTGACGAATCAAGCTATCGATTTATAATCAATTTTGATGAAATGCGATGGCTGAAAAAAAAACAAACTTTATAACAAAAGAGGAAGTTGTTGAAGAAATAAAAACTGCTCAGAATAAAGCAGTCAGATATCTTGTAAGATTTGACGATTTGACAATAAGGGAAAAAATAGATTTCGGCTATCAGCGGCGCAGGGGGCGGGAATTAGCAAAAAAATTGAAAACAAATCAACAGAGATAGGGACCTGAGCGCTCGTTTGTTTCCTAATTCGTGATTTATATTTTTTCTATTTTATTCAAATACATGATTGCGTCCATCGCCGCCTCGCAGCCCCAGCCTGTTGCGGTGCATATCTGCATTTTTCCCGTGTGGCGCACATCGCCCGCCGCAAACAGCCCGTCAACAATTCTTGCAGAATTTGGGTCTGTTAGTAATCGTCCGAGATGGTCGCGGTCGTAATCCTCAGGCAGAAAATCGGTGTTTGCCTCGTGTCCGATCGCGACAAATAATCCGTCGGACTCGATTTCGTTTCCATGATTCGTTTTTATTCCATTCATGCCTGATTCGTTCCCGATAACTTCTGAAATTTCCGTATCAAAAACGCATTCGATGTTTTTTGTTTCAAGGGCGCGCTTGACTAAAATCGCCTCGGCCCGGGTGAACGAGGATTTTCTGTAAATGATGTATACTTTTTTAGCGATGTTCGCCAGATAAAGCGCGTCGTTCAGCGCGCTGTTTCCTCCGCCATAGACGGCGACGGTTTTTCCGGAATAAAAAAATCCGTCGCAGGTCGCGCAATACGAGACGCCTTTGCCCAGGAATTCTTTTGTTCCCGCGATTTCGAGTTTTCTCGGACTCGCGCCGGTTGCGATAATCACGGACTTCGCCTCATAATTTTGCTTTTGCGTGCGAACTTCCCAAGAGCCGTCTTTTTTATTTTCAATATAAACGCAATGCTCCATTTTGAATTCCGCGCCAAATGATTCGGCCTGCTTTTTCATAAATTCCGCCAGCTCTGTTCCAGAGCCTGCCCACCCCGGATAGTTTTCCAGTTTTGCAATCTCATCCATTTGTCCGCCGAGCGAATCGCCGCCCAAAACCAAAGTGCTTTTGTTCGCCCGCGCGCCGTAAAGCGCGGCTGTTAATCCGGCGGGCCCGCTACCCAGTATTATAATGTCATAAGTCATATTTTTTCCTTTTTGCTCGAAAAATATATCAATTATTCGCCAATTTTGCAAGTTAAGCGGTTAATGTCGGCGATTAGCGATAGTGATTCGTCATTTAAGGGGAATTTAATTTCTGTTGTCGCGGCTGTTAACACTCGTTTCATATTGCCGCAAGGTTTTTAATACTTTCGCTCTTTCCGTCAATTTTTCTCTGTCAAGATTCTGAAAAAAGTCAGAGAAAGCGCGCCCCTAAAAAAATGCAAGAAAAAAATTATAAAAATTTAAAAATTTTTGTAAGTGCATTAAGGGTTCATGTACTATATATTGAATCAAAATCAAAGAAATCGCGCTATATGTAGTAAATAAGGGTTTTTGGAAATGGCTGGAAAGGCGGATATGTCTTGGAATGTGGTTAAAAGGAATGGTGATTTGGCGCCGTTCGATTCGACCAAAATCAGAAATGCGATCAGAGCGGCCGGCGAGGCGACGGTTCCTTTTTCCGATTCTGATTTGAATGATTTGGTTTCCAAAGTTATCGATGTGATCGGGCACAAATACAGTGCCGGACAAGCTGTGTTTCTAGAAAAAATTCAGGATATAGTAGAGCAGGTTCTGATTGCCAATGAACATTATGATACGGCCAGGGCCTATATTCTGTATCGCGAAAAGCGGGCGCAGTCCCGCGCGGATAGCCAGATAAAGGTCGATGTCGAAAAATCTGTAAAAGAATACATCGGCCAATTGGATTGGCGCGTGAACGAAAATGCAAATCAAGGCTATTCTTTGGGCGGCATGATTATAAACATAGCGGGTAAAGTGGTCGCGAATTACTGGCTGTCGTATGTATATCCCAAAGAAATCGGCGAGGCGCATCGAAATGGCGATATTCATTTGCATGATTTATCCATGCTGTCCGCTTATTGCGCCGGGTGGAGTCTGCGGCAACTGTTGGAAGAGGGTTTCAACGGAGTTCCGGGCCACGTCGAATCGGTTGCCCCGAAACATTTGTCGTCGGTTGTCGGACAGATGGTGAACTTTATGGGAACCTTGCAGAACGAATGGGCGGGCGCGCAGGCGTTCAGTAGCGTGGATACCTATCTGGCCCCGTTTGTGCGAATCGACGATATGACGTATGAAAGTGTTAAACAAAAGATTCAAGAGCTTATATTCAATCTGAATGTGCCGAGCCGGTGGGGGACGCAGACACCGTTCACGAATTTTACATTCGACGGCACATGTCCGGCGGATTTGGCCGATATTCATCCGAAAATCGGGGGAAAGACGGTTGATTTCAAATACGGAGATTTGCAAAAAGAAATAGATATGGTCAACAAGGCGTATGTTGAAGTAATGGCCGCCGGCGACGCCAAGGGACGACCGTTTACGTTTCCGATTCCAACTTACAATATAACCGAGGATTTTCAATGGGACGGGGAAATTGCCGACGCGATTTTCGAAATGGCCGCGAAATACGGAACGCCATATTTTCAAAACTTTCTGAATTCCGACATGGAGCCGACGGATGTTCGCTCGATGTGTTGCCGCCTGCGGCTTGATGTGCGCGAATTATTGAAGCGCGGAAACGGTCTATTCGGTTCGGCCGAGCAAACCGGCTCAATAGGCGTTGTGACTATAAACTGCGCGCGAATCGGATACAATTTCAAAAATGATTCGGATGGAATGTATAAGCGGCTGGATTATCTTTTGAACTTTGCCAAAACAAGTTTGGAATTAAAAAGAAAAACAATTCAGAAATTGATGGATGGCGGGCTTTATCCGTTCACAAAGCGTTACTTGGGCAGGCTTGACAACCATTTCTCGACCATCGGAATCAACGGAGTGAATGAGATGATTCGGAATTTCACAAATGATTCGCATGACATCACGGACGAATACGGTCAGAAATTCGCGATTGATTTTCTGAATCATATCCGTGAGAAGATGTCGGAATTTCAAGAAGAGACCGGGCATATGTATAATTTGGAGGCCACTCCGGCCGAAGGTACGACATACCGGTTTGCCAAGGAAGACCAGAAACTTTATACGGATATTATTCAGGCCGGGACTAAAAAGGCGCCTTATTATACGAATTCAAGCCAGATACCCGTAGGATTCAGCGACGATCCGTTTGAGGTTTTGGAATTGCAGGACGAATTGCAGACAAAATACACGGGTGGGACGGTTCTTCATTTATATATGAACGAACGTATTTCTGATTCGCGCGTATGCCGCGATATAGTAAAGCGCATATTTCAAAATTATCATGTTCCGTATCTTACAATCACCCCAACGTTTTCAATCTGTCCGAAACATGGATACATAGCTGGCGAGCACGAATATTGCCCGCTTTGTGATGAAGAATTAAAAAAAGGAGTAAAAAATGGAAAATAGACAAAAATGCGAAATTTGGACTCGCGTGATGGGATACTGTCGGCCTGTTTCTAATTTCAATATGGGCAAGGTGTCCGAATTTAAGGAACGCAAGTTTTTCAGCGAGACGATTTGCCTGGATTCTATGGAAAAATTCACAGGTTCTTCAAATGGGCTGTCCATCCGTCTCCCATAGGAAAATGCCGCGTGATATTCCAATAATCGGCGGTTTCGTGCCATTCACAACCCTCGATTACCCCGGTTGTGTCAGCATGGTGCTGTTTTTACAGGGGTGTCCTTGGCGATGCGCCTACTGTTCGAATCCGCATTTATTCGGTATGCGGAAGGCCACAGAGAAAGATATAGAAAATTGGGAATCGATTTTGAATCGCTTGCGTCGACGGATAAAGCTTGTAGATGCTGTCGTATTCAGCGGCGGCGAGGCAGTGGCGCAGGCGGACGGAGTATTGGCCGCCATAAAAGAAATTCATGAAATAAGTCCGCATTATAAAATAGGATTGCACACCAACGGCTGCATGCCGCGTGAAGTCGCCAGACTTTTGCCGATGATTGATTGGGTGGGTCTTGACATAAAAGCGCCGGCGGACAAATACGATTCTATAACCGGCGTTTCAAATTCCGCCGGTCCGGCATTCGAGACATTGGATTTGCTTTTGAAAGATGGCGTTTCGTTTGAATGCAGAACGACATGCGACCCGCGTTTTCTAACCAAGAAAGATATATTGGGATTGGCGGATTTCTTGTCGAAAAAAGGCGTTGAAAATTATGCTATCCAAAAATTTCGCCCATCTGACAAAGATAAAAATGATGTTTCTTCGATGGATATAACGCAGTTTTTTGCCGACAAGGATTTTGAGTTATCGCTCCGTAAAAAATTCATGAATTTAACATTAAGATGGTAGTTTTTTAACTATTTTTCTGTTCGTTTTCATATTGCCGCATTTTTTCTAGCACGATTGAATTTTGCGTCAATTTTTTTAATCCGAATCAGCAAAAAATGCTAAAAACCTGCCGTGTTAAGATAATGCAAGAAAAAAATTATAAAAATAAAAAATTTTTTTACCCCTGATCTCATTTTGAAAATACTATATATCGTATTAGAAACTGAAATTTGGCACTATACATTGATTGCAAAGCAGTTTTAAGATATAATTAAAATGATGTAAAATTGGAGAATCGGAAAGATGAACGAGTCGCTACGCCTATTATCGGATTTGACTTTCTATATGAAATATTCCAAGTATGACCCGTCAAAGAAGCGGCGCGAAACTTGGTTTGAGACGATTGAACGCAATAAAAACATGCACCTTTCCAAATTCCCGCAATGCGGGGCCGAAATAGAAAAGGCCTATGAATTGGTTTTGGCAAAAAAGATTCTGCCTTCGATGCGGTCCATGCAATTCGGGGGCCCCGCGGTCGAACAGAACAATGCGCGGATTTACAACTGTTCGGCCATAGGACTTGATTCGCTGGATTCATTTGCGGATTTGTTTTATTTGTTATTGTGCGGTACCGGTGTTGGATTTTCAGTTCGCCATAGTTTTATCGGAAAGCTGCCGCCGATGAAGCCGAAATCTGGAAGAAAGACGATTTTTGCGCCGGAAGATTCCATAGAAGGGTGGGCCGATTGTATTCGCGCCATAACGAAGGCGTATTTTGAGACAGGCGATGACCTGGAATTTGATTTCTCGCCGATTCGACCAAAGGGCGCTCTGATTCATTCGTCAATGTGCGCCGCCCCGGGGCCGGGGCCTTTGTCCGTGACATGTGAAAACATAAAGAAAATGTTGGACAAAAAAATCGCCGCAAATGATTTTATGCTGACCTCCATAGATTGTTATGACATCTGCTGCTTTATTTCCGAGGCCGTTCTGTCCGGTGGCGTCCGCCGTTCGGCGATGATTTGCCTGTTTGACAAGGACGACGAGCTGATGCTGCATGCGAAAGAGGGCGAATGGTGGAAAGATAATCCGCAACGCGGTTTGGCCAATAATTCTGTCCAGTTTGATCGCGCGACGACGACAAAGGAAGAATTTGACGCTATTTTCAAACAGACTGAGGCGTCCGGCTGTGGCGAGCCCGGCGTCGTATGGACAAACAATCCCGAATGGCTTGTAAATCCGTGCTGCGAAATCTCAATGCCGTCACGCGGATTCTGCAATCTGACATCAATCAATCTTGGAACCATCGAATCGCAAGATGATTTTAACGAGCGCGCTTACTACGCGTCGGTTTTGGGAACGTTGCAGGCGGCTTACACTGATTTCAAATATATTGATTCGCGCTGGAAAAAAAATGCCGAGGAGATGGCTTTGATAGGCGTGTCGTTAACGGGGATCGCCGCCCATCCGGATTTGACGAAAATAGACTTTGCCGCAGCCGTCGGACAAGTCAAAAAAGCGAATGAAATTATTGCGAAAAAAATAGGAATCAAGACAGCCGATCGTCTGACGACAATAAAGCCGGACGGAACAGGATCGTTGGTTTTGGGAACGTCCAGCGGGATTCATCCATGGCATGCGAAACATTATATCCGCCGCCTGCGCGTAAATAAATTGGAGCCATTGTATAACTATATGGTGGATAATTTTCCGGATTTGATGGAAGACGAACAGATGAATCCTGAAAAGAACGGGGTTATGTCGCTGGTTATCAAGGCGCCGGACGGGGCGATCACCCGACGGAACCAGACGGCATTGGAATTTCTTGAACGAATCAAATATATGTTCGAGCATTGGATAAAGCCCGGTCATGTAAGGGGCGACAATTATAATAATGTGTCTTGTACCTGCAATGTCAAGAATCACGAGTGGGACGAGGTGCGCGAATGGATGTGGGAGAATCGCGGCAATTATACCGGAATATCGTTGCTTCCGTATTCAGACAGTTCGTATATTCAGGCCCCATTCGAAGATACGAATGAAGAGGTTTATAAAGAGTTCGGAGAAAAACATCGCGAATTTCGTCTGGACATGATAGAAGAAGAAAAGAATTTTGTGAATTTCGGGCATGAATCCGCCTGTTCCGGCGGCTCGTGCGAAGTCGTTTGAAAGGAGTTAAGATGGCGCAGGTTACGACAAAACTTGGCGATAATGGAATGACGCAGGTCGCGCCGGACGCTATGGCGCCGAAATCGGCGACGATATTGGACGTCATGGGAAATATTGACGAATTATCATGCGTGCTTGGCCTGTGCGGCGATAAATTCGATTCGATTCAGTCATTTTTATCCGAATTAATGGGATACCTTTATTACAAGAATAACAACGAGTCGCGAATCGCCGGACAAGTTGCGTTGATGGAAGACTATATTTCTTCGCACAACAATTCGATTCCAACTTGGTTTGTAAACCCGCGTGGCTTTGTGTCATTGGCGCGCGCGATTTGTCGTCGGGCCGAGCGCAGCATTGTCCGCATGAACAACGAATTGCGCGAGCAGGGGAGTGCCGGATATAATCTGTATCCGGTAATGAGGTATCTGAATCGGTTATCGGATTATTTGTTTGTGAAGAGTTTCGAGCGTGAAGCCAATATGCCCGAACTGTTTCCTGATGAATTGGCCGTTGCCGAAAGAGTTGCAATGTGAAAATAAGGAGCACGAAATGAAAAAAATTCTTATCTTTGGTTTTATAGGTTTTATGCTGGCGTCTTGCGGCGACAAGGTCGAATCGCCGTTGGAATTTGTTAAGAAGACGACGATAGACGACACTTATGAGTTCTGTATGAAAGTTAACGGGAACAAGGCGTATTGCGATTGTGAGATGGCGGATTTGGAAAAGAATTTTCCATGGTCTGATTATATGGCCGCGGTCGATATTTTGGCCGGCGAAGAAAACCATGTCGCGCGCGTCATTAAGAAGCATGGCGGCGACCGCAAAAAAATTCTGGCCGAATTGAATTGCGACACATGTTATTTCGCTGTCGCCCTCGGCGCCGTGAATGTCGGCCCGTCGCCGCGTTGCGCCGAGTTTTTGG
>JAITLD010000051.1 GCA_031278055.1 Rickettsiales bacterium
GTTATAATTATTATTAAATAAAAGGCAGGCGCTTTGGCGTGGTGCCGGGGCGCGGACGCGCCTTTTTTTATTAAACAAAGGTCAAAAAATGTCATATCCAAAAACTGAACCAAAGGCGGATTTTGTAAAATTGGAACACGAGATTCTGGATTTCTGGCAGACGAATGATATTTTCCATAAATCGTTGGAACAAACAAAGCACGGCGCCCCTTTCAGCTTTTACGACGGGCCGCCTTTCGCAAACGGTTTGCCGCATTGGGGACATTTGGGGGTTTCGGCGTTCAAGGATTTAGTCTGCCGGTACCAGACCATGAAAGGCCGCTATGCGGACCGTGAATTCGGATGGGATTGCCACGGGTTTCCGGCGGAGAACTCGGTTGAGAAACAGCAAGGAAAGCAAGCCAAAGATATTGTGGCCCAAGATGGAATCGCCGCGTTCTGCGACATGTGCCGCGCGGATGTTTCGAAATATACCAAAGAATGGATGGCCTTCATCGCCAGAATCGGACGATGGGTCGAGATGGGCGACGGCAAGGGATACCGCACCATGGACAAGAATTATATGGAATCCGTCATCTGGGGATTGTCGGAGCTTTATAAAAAAGGCCTCCTTTACAAAGATTATAAAGTCAATCCTTTCGACTGGAAATTTGGGTCGATTTTATCGAACAGCGAGGCGTCCGCCGATTACCGCGATGTGGTCGACGACGCGATTACTGTCTGGTTCGAATTGGAAGATGGACGCAGGGTTTTGGCCTGGACGACGACCCCCTGGACGCTACCGGGCAATTCCGCATTGGCGGCAAACCCGAAAATGAAATACGCCGTTATGAAAGATTTTGACGGAAAAGAATACGTCATCGCGGAATCGCGGCTGGATTCGTATGAAAAGCAATTTTCAAAAGCAAAAAAAATCGGCGAAATAACGGGGGCGGATTTGGTCGGATTAAAATACAAACCCATGTTCGATTATTACGACGACGATAAATTATTCCGCATTTTGGGCGCGGATTTCGTTTCCGATTCCGACGGAACTGGAATTGTCCACATAGCGCCGGCTTTCGGCGAGGAAGATTATTTGGCGGCAAAAAAATTGGACCCGAAATTCCCCGTTATCGTGAATGTCGACGACTACGGAAACTTTACGGCAGAGGTAAGGGACTGGGCCGGAAAAAACATTTTCGAGGCGACGCCCGGAATTATGGAATACCTCAAAAAAGCCGGTTTTTTGGTCAAAAAAGAACAATACAAACATTCTTATCCCTATGGCGAGCGGTCAAAGGAAAAACTGATTTACCGCGCGACCGAGGCATGGTATATCGACGTGCCGAAAATCGGAAAACGCCTGATTGAAAACAACGAAAAAGTAAAGTGGACGTCCGCGGGAAAAAGGTTCGCCGACTGGATAGCGAACGCTCGGCCGTGGGGAATAACGCGCAATCGGTTTTGGGGCGTGCCGCTGCCTATCTGGTCGCGGGAAAACGAATTCAAAATATTCGGCAGTATTAAAGAAATGGAGGAATTTTTCGGCGTAAAAATCAATGACCTTCACCGCCCGACATTGGACGCGTTGGAAAAAGACGGATGGAAGAGGATTGCGGATGTTCTGGATTGCTGGGTTGAATCCGGCAGCATGCCCTGGGCGCGACTGCATTACCCGTTCGAAAACAAGGACATTTTCGACGCGGCCTTTCCGGCGGACTATATTGTCGAGGGGCTGGACCAAACGCGCGGATGGTTTTATTCATTGATGGTTCTGGCGACCGCATTATTCGACGGGCCGGCGTTCAAGACGGTTTCAGTGAATGGGCTGATTGTCGACGAGAATAGAAAAAAACTTTCCAAATCTCTCGGGAACTTTGTGAATCCGGAACAGCAGATAGAGCAATTTGGCGCGGACGCGATACGCCTGTTCGTTCTGGGGTCAAATTTTATGAAAGCAGAGCCTTTATCGATAGACAAAAAAGGCAACGTTTTCAACGAATCGATAAAAACAATTCTGACGCCGCTTTGGAACGCGTATCATTTCTTTACGCTTTACGCGAATGCCGGAAAAATAAAGGTATCGGATGGAAAAAAAAGCGAGCTAACCGCCCTTGATTCCTATATTCTGGCGGAATTTGACGAATTGGCGCGGATTGCGAACGACGCATTGGACAGCTATGCGCCGGAAAGGGCGGTCGCGGCTATTACAAAATTCCTGGATATTCTGAACAACTGGTATATCCGCCGTTCCCGCGAAAGATTTTGGAACGAAGAGCAGGGGGCGTTCAATACGCTTCATACCGTTCTGACCGAATTCTGCAAGATATTGGCGCCGTTCGCGCCGTTCGCGTCCGATTATATTTTCAAAAACCTTACCGGAAAAGAATCGGTGCATTTGGAGAAATATCCGCAATTTGAAAGCGCGCAAAACGGAACTGTCGCGCGGATGAGAAAGGCGCAGGATATAGTTGCCGTCGGAAAATCTCTGCGCGAAAAGCACGGTCTGCGCAACCGCCTGCCGCTGGCCAAAATCACGATTGTCGGCGCGGCGAACGCATTACCGGACAATGATTCCCGCGACGTCTACGGCGAAATAATCAAGGATGAATTGAATGTCAAGGAAATCGCGTGGTCCGTATTCTTGCGGGATGTGGCGGATTCGTTCATTTTTCCGATCACGCCGAAAATCGCCGAACGCCTGGGCGGGGCGGCGCTGAAAGACATTTTGCCGGCAATAAAAGATGAAAAATATAAAATCGATGACGGACGATTGATAATTAATGATTATGTTTTGAAGCCGGACGAATTCGAAATTCGATTGAATGTAAAATCGGGAATCGCCGGCGCGGCGTTGCCGGACAATACGGCGGTTGTAATTTTGGATACAAACCTGACGCCAAAATTAATTGCCGAAGGGCTGGCAAACGACGCCCTGCGTTTCATTCAGGACACGCGCAAGGCGATAAACCTCGATGTTTCAGACCGGATAAAATTATTCGTCGCCGGAGACGCCGAAATCGTCCAATCCTTAAAAACGTTGGAACAGAGGGTCAAAGAGGAAACTCTCGCGACCGAAATAATTTATGCGGACGAGCCGCTGGAACATAAAACAAAAATCGAGAATCATGACTTCTCCATCCGAATATTTTGAAATTATCGGGCGGTATTTTGGAACTGGAAAATTGACCGAACTCCATTATGTGAACGAATTTACGTTGGCCGTGTCGGTGATTTTATCCGCGCAGGCGACGGATAAAAAGGTCAACGAGGTTGTGCCCGCGCTGTTCTTAATCGCGGATACGCCGGAAAAAATGCTGGCTTTGGGCGAGGATGGGTTAAAAAAGCACATAAAAGTTATTTCGTTTTTCAATAACAAAGCGAAAAATATTCTTGCGCTGGCTACAATATTAAGAAACGAAAAACAGATAGGCGGCAAATGGAAATTTCCGGAAAAATACCACAAGCGCGACGAGCTGATGAAACTGCCGGGAATCGGGCAAAAGACGGCGAATGTTGTTTCCAATGTTTTATGGGGCGCGCCAAACATCGGCGTCGACACGCATGTATTCCGTCTGTCGCACCGGTTCGGCTGGGTCGGCGGCGCGGACAACACGCCGGAAAAGGTAGAACAAAAACTTTTGAAACTGATTCCGAAAAAATATCATTCCGTCGCAAATCATTTGATGGTAATGCACGGGCGATATATTTGCAGGGCTCTGCGCCCCGATTGCGAGCATTGCCCCGTCTCGAATATTTGTATTGCAAAAGATAAAAAGCCATTGTAATATTTCTAGGCGATGGCCTGATGGCAGAATGGTTATGCACCGGACTGCAAATCCGTTTATGCCGGTTCGATTCCGACTCAGGCCTCCACTTTTTTTAGTTATGAATTAAGAGTTACAAGTCCAATGGATTTGCGGCCAATGAATTATGTGTCCGAAAAAAATTGTTTTGATGTCATGTTGCGCGCCATGTTCGGCGGCCGCGATAAAGCGATTGAAAGAGAAGGGCGCGGATTTTGTCGTCATTTTTTACAATCCGAATATTTTTCCGCGCGCCGAGCATGACCGGCGTCTGGCGGAACAAATAAAACTGTGCGAAAAATACGGCGTCAAATATGCCTTTTCGGCCAGTAGCCATGGCGACCACGCCCGATGGCTGGATGCCGTAAAAGGATTCGAAAAAGGACCGGAGCGCGGCACAAGATGCGAAAAATGTTTTGCAATGCGATTGAAATGGGGCGCAAAATGGGCCAAGAGAAACGGCTATGACGCGATAACCTCGGTATTCGGGGTATCGCCGCATAAAGACAACTTTCAGGTTTTGCGCGCGGCAAAATCCGCGTTGCCCCCGATCGGCCGGCGCGGAAAGGCGGATTTTGAATACATAGATTTTAATTTCGCCTATGCGCCCGAGGCGGACGCATACAGGCAGAAATACTGCGGATGCGAATTTTCGGAGACATATCATGGCAAATGACCGGCGCTCGACGCGGCCTATGTTCGTCGGGGCTGCGGTCAATAATTTCCTGCGGCGCCTCGGAGCGAAAGCGTCCGATTCGGACTTGTCCGCGAAATGGTCGGATATTGTCGGCGAAGATTCAAAACTGGTTAAAATATCCGGCGGCGTGAAAAACCGCACCGCTTACGTTCGCGCAAAAAACCCGAGCTATCGATTAACATTGTCGTATCAGGCGGACGACATTATAAAAAAAATCAACGCATATTTCGGATACGACGCCGTTCAAAAAATCGTCGTTAAATAATCTCTTCCATAAACACCCGCTTTAATAATTCCGCCGATTCAACGGCGGACAGGCCAGCCGTTTCGAGGTATCGGATTTGGGGCGGGGCGGGGCGGTAAATCGACGCGCTGTGCTCCGCCGCCAGCGGGACGCTTGAAATTCTTTGCGTCGGCGACATTTGTAGCAACTTCGCGCGCGGGTCGCACAGCGCGGAAAATGAAATGTCGGTTTTTGCGCCCGCAATATTCGGCGGAACAACAGCAAGCCCCGTCAGGATATTTTCGGAATCTGCGCCCGCCAAAAGCTTTGTCAGACATTTTATTTTCGTGTCGTTGCAGTTGTTATTCCCAATAATTTCCAAATCGAGGCGACCGGAATTTTTTATAATCAATTTTCCGTCGAATCCTACGTTTTCAAGGTTCGCATTGATTTCTATTTTTATTTTTGAGGCGCCTGATGTCTCGATTCTGGCAGTCAGAAAAACATCGCGCCGCTCGTTCATATCGATGGCCCAATTTTGAACGCCCGTAATTTTTCCTGTATGAATTATATGCAGCGGCAGGTTGGTATCTTCGCTTATCGACGATAAATCCGGCATAAAAATCCCGTCTT
Organism: Rickettsiales bacterium; assembly: GCA_031278055.1. GTDB lineage: Bacteria > Pseudomonadota > Alphaproteobacteria > Rs-D84 > Rs-D84 > JAISGC01. Next base: position 5,342 of record JAITLD010000051.1, read on the forward strand.
TATAAACGCGCGTTTCTGCGAGCGGCATGCGGATATTCTTGAAATAGTCGTGCGGATGTGCCATAGTCCTTTTATTATAAAGGAATTTGCATGGGATTCAATTGCGGAATTATCGGCCTGCCGAATGTGGGAAAATCCACGCTATTCAACGCGCTGACGGCAACCATCGCGGCCGACGCGCAAAACTATCCGTTTTGCACGATAGAGCCCAATCTTGGCAAGGCCCTGGTGCCGGACGAAATGCTGGCGAAATTGGCGGAATTTGAGAAATCGCAAAAGGTTATTCCCACGCAACTTGAAATCGTGGACATCGCAGGCCTTGTCAAAGGCGCATCTGCGGGCGAGGGACTGGGCAATAAATTTTTGGGGCACATTCAAGCAGTCGACGCGATTCTTCATGTCGTGCGTTGTTTTGAGAATGACGACATAGTTCACGTGAACGGAAAAATCGACCCGTTGGGCGACATTGATATAATTAATACCGAATTGGCATTGGCCGATTTGGAATCGCTGGATAAGCAGATGAAAAATTTGGAAAAGAAAACCCATGCCGGCGACAAAGAAGCGATTGCAAATCTTGCGATGGCGGCCAAGATAAAAAAGAAACTCGAAGCGGGGGAATCAATAACGGGGGAAAGTCCGCAATTTAATTTATTATCCTCAAAACCTGTGATTTATATCTGTAATGTGGATGAAAAATCTGCGGGAAACGGAAATAATTTTTCCCGTCTGGTTTATGAAAAATACGCAAAAACGCCGGACGGCGGGCAGCCGCCGGCAAAAGTTCATAGCGGCGCCAGTGTATTGTCAATATCCTCTAAAATCGAGATGGAAATCGCGCAAATTCGGGACATATCCGAACGAAAAATGTTTCTGGATGATTTGGGTCTTTCTGAATCGGGGTTGTCGCAAATCATACGAACGGGGTACGCGACATTGGGATTATTGACATTTTACACAGTCGGGCCAAAAGAGGCCCACGCCTGGACAATTCAAAATGGAATGACCGCGCCCGAAGCAGCCGGAAAAATTCACACGGATTTCGAGAAAGGATTTATCCGCGCTGAAATTTACCGGCCGGAAGATTGGCTGTCTCTCGGCGGAGAACTCGCCGTAAAAAACGCCGGCAAATGCAAAACCGTCGGCCGCGATTACGCAATGCAAAACGGCGACATCGCGAATTTTTTATTCAGCAAATAATCACCTTTCGCTAATGAATAGGAATCACGTCATATCTTGCATTTTCAAATCAATTGCTTTATAATCGCGTCGACGTTGGCGGGTTGCCTGCGTTGAGGAATAGAAACCTCTTCCAACGCGTTCAGCATACGTAAATGCTCCTGCATGGCAGGAGGGCTGACGGAATACATTGAATACGTCACACAATTCGTTGGATTGTTTTCTATCCTCCTGCCACCAATTTCCAATCGGTGGCATTTAATACAAACGGAGGAAAATCATGAGAAGATTGCTTCAAATCATCGTAATGACGGGCTTAGTGCTGATGACTTTAACATCAGCATACGCCTTAAAGCTCTGCCAATTGGAATGGCAGGACGCATGGAAAAACGCATCCGGAACATTGCAGAATGCCAGATATTCATACAGTAGAAGCAATTACGAGTATAACGGAACAAACAACAATGCGGGCGGACTAGGAACATGGGCAGTTACGTCAGACGAGGGATCAACAGGAGTATATCATACAGTAAGCGGAACATCATTTTGTGGAAACACAACTAGTGGAACATATACCAATGGCGCCCCAAGTTGTAGCGTAACAGGGACAAACAATGTAAACTGTTGGTGTAGAATGACGAGCCCAAACCTTGGCGGTTCTTGGGTGTTCTTGTACGCCGATTCGGCGGCGTTCAGTTGTGCGGGCAGCTGTGCGTACTATTGCGCGCACTGCGTCCAGGACGGCGCGAGCAACTCGTGCTCCCGCGCCGCGGTAATGGAATTGCCAGAAACATGAGAGTTCAAAGTTACGAGTTATGAGTTAAAAAAATTATCAATTATTAATTATAAATCTAATTAGGCACTGCTATTCTGAACTCTGAACTTTTCAGGCCCTGTTCCCGCCTGCGCGGGAATGACAAACAACTTCGTTGTTTGTCAAAAAAAACGCTACCCAGTTTTGTTCTACACACTTTTTTACAAAAAACTCTGAACTCCCCCGCAGGGTTTAGTTCCATAAATCCAAAATTTCATCTTTGATTTTTTGGATTCGTTCGGCTGGCGCATGTTCGGCCGCAAGGTTTTCAAGGCGTTTATTCAACTCGATTTCGCGGATGATTTTTTGCGCCGTCTCGCGCGTCATCCTTGAATCGCAAGGTTCAGAGGAATCCGCGACGCCTAAGAGTTCGAAATTCTGTTCGTAAAGGTCGGGAAATTTTATCCGGATTTCGGCAATCAACCGCGCCTGTCTGGCGGACGGGTCGGGCGTTTTCATTTCGGGAACAATCACATGCCGGTATTTGTTCCAACTATCCCATTCCCTGGACTTCAATGTCGTCAGCATTTCATTTCTTAAAAACAAATCCGGAATTTTCTCATATTCTAAGCGAATCCATCTGCCGGCCTGAACACGTCCGCTTTCGGTTAGAATCGCAAAAGTTTTGTTCGCCAATTCCCAAACAAAATTTGGCAAAAGTTTTGCCGAATTGATTATTTCGTTCATGTCGCCGCCCTTGGACAAAACCTCGTCCGGGTCTTTTTTGTCCGGCATAAAGGCGAATTTTATCACCATTTCAGATTTAAGCAGCGGGAAAATCAGACCCGCCGCGCGGGCCGCCGCTTTCTGCCCCGCCGTATCGCCATCAAAGCAAAAAACCAGTTCTTTTGCATATTTTAACAGGATTTCAATATGCTCCGTCGTCAACGCCGTGCCGAGCGGGGCGATCGTTTCTCCGAATCCATGCATCTGCATTTGAATGCAGTCGATTTGTCCCTCCACAATAATCGCGCGCCGCTTTTGGCGGATTTCGGGAATCGCAAAATGTATCCCGAATAAAGTCCGCCTTTTTGCAAAAAATTCCGTTTCCGCAATGTTTATATATTTCGGTTCGCTGCCGTCAAGAGAACGGCCAGAGAACGCCACAACATTTCCCCTGATATTGATTATCGGAAACATCAATCGGCCCCTGAAAAAATCATAATCGGCGCCGCCGTGCTGGCTGTGGCGCGTCAAGCCGGCAGTAATGCCGGACGAACCGAACATCTGCGCGATGATATTGTTTTTCGGCGCATAGCCGAGCTTGTATCTTTCTATTACGTCCGGCCCCAGGCCGCGTTTTTTCAAATATTCCTCCGCCGGACTGCCGGCCAATTTTTCGGCAAAAATATCGGCGGCGCGGCCAAGGATTTCGAAATACGATATCTCGCGCTTTTCTTCTTCGGGGTCTCGCGGTTTGAAATCCGGCATTTTGACGCCGACAATCGCGGCCAATTCGCGGACCGCGTCAATATAGCCGATATTGTTTTTCTTCATTAAAAAAGTTATGATATCGCCGCCCTCGCCGCAGCCAAAGCATTTGAAGATACCCATTTCCTCATTTACCGAAAAAGACGGCGTTTTCTCGTTGTGAAACGGGCAACAGCCCCACCATTGCCGGCCTTTCAATTTCAAAGGCACACTGCGGCCGATGATATCGGCGATGGACGCGCGTTGTTTCAATTCCTCAACAAACGGTTTCAGCGATTCCATTTTTTTCTGAACGGCGCGGTTTTTTTGTTATTTATCAAATCCGCGGCCGTCTCCAAATCCGGCTGTTCTTTCACGCCGACATTCACTTTATTGCTGGAAATATAGGGTCCGTATCTTCCGGTCGGATAAAAGAATATATCCGAATCCGTTTTTGGATTTTTGCCGATTAAAACCGGCTCGGCTTTCTTTCCGACGCCGTCCAAAAGGTCGCGCGCGATTTGCCGCGTTATTGTTTCGGCGCTGTATTTTTTAGCCGACGCGTTTTTGGTTCCGTCGGACACATAGGGGCCGAAGCGCCCGACCTTGAAAACAAGGCCGTCGCCAAGGTCTATGTCCGGCTTCTCATCCTTTGTTTCCGCGGACTTGACGTTTTTGATATATTTGCATTCGGGATAGTTTTTGCAGCTTAAAAACGCCCCGAATTTTCCCTGGCGCAATGCGAGCCCGCCGCCGCATTCGGGACATTTGTTTTCGCCGTCCTTGAATATATGCGTCGCCAAATCGGAATTCAATTTATCCCAAATGTCTTTTATCGGAACGTCCTTGGCGCTTTCGACCCATTTCGCGAACGGCGCCCAAAATCCGCCAAGAATTTTCAGTTTCTCCGCCTGACCGTCCGCGATGTCGTCCAGCGCATTTTCTGTTTTTGCGGTGAAATCCACCTGAATCAGCTGATTGAAATAATCGGCCAGAAACGCCGATACCAGCCACCCGCCCATCGTCGGAATAAACCGCCTCGATTTGTCCAGCTCCGCATAGTTGCGGTCGACTATTGTCGACATGATTGAAGCATAGGTTGACGGCCTGCCTATTCCCAGCTCTTCAAGTTTTTTGACCAGGGACGCCTCGGTAAAGCGCGGCGGCGGCATTGTGAAGTGTTGCTCTGGAACAAGTTTTGACACGTCGATTGAATCGCCGACGGCAAGCTCGGGAAGCCTCGCGTCCTTCTCTTCGTCCTCGTCGTCCTTTGTTTCGTTATAAACTTTCAAAAAGCCGTCGAAAACCATCGTTTGCCCGGTCGCATGAAACGCGGCTTCGTTTTTTTCCAAATCGACCGCGACCGAATCAAAAACCGCGTTCGACATCTGCGACGCCAAAGCGCGCTTCCAGATTAAATCATAAAGTTTTTTTCCGTCGGCCTCGTCGACATCGGCCGCGACGTCAAAGCGGGTCGGGCGGATTGCCTCGTGCGCCTCTTGCGCGTTTTTTTGTTTTTTCGCATAAACATTCGGACTTGACGGAATATAGGAATCGCCCCAGTCCTTGGAAATCAAGGTTCGGATGTCATTTATCGCATCCGCCGACAGATTGGTCGAATCGGTTCGCATGTAGGTTATAAACCCTTGTTCGTATAAATGCTGCGCCGCAGCCATCGTGCGCTTTGACGAGAAATGAAGCTTTCTCGCGGCCTCTTGCTGCAATGTGCTGGTTGTAAACGGGGCGTAGGGCCTGCGCTGGGTCTGCTTTTTTTCGACATTCGCCACGCGCGCGGAAAACGGCGCGTTCAAGGCGGCCAATATTTCATCCGAGGTCTTTTTATTCCCAATGCTCATCTTTTCTATTTTTTTACCGTCGAATTTGGAAAGACGCGCCATGAATCCGGCGTTTGGTATTCCGGATTTCGCGCATTCGGCGTCAATGGACCAATATTCCTCCGCCTTAAATTTCTCGATTTCTTTTTCGCGCTCGACAACCAGCCAGACGGCGACGGATTGAACGCGGCCCGCCGACTTACCGATTGATTTGCGCCATAAAACCGGCGACAGGCTGAATCCAATCAGATAATCCAGCGCGCGCCTGACCAGATACGCGTCGACAAGATTCTGGTCTATTCCGCGCGGATTTTTCAATTCCGACAAAATCGCGTTTTTCGTAATTTCATGAAACGCGACGCGAAAGACTTTTTTATCGGCAAGCATTCCTTTTTGAATCAGAATTTCCAGAATATGCCACGCGATGGCCTCTCCCTCGCGGTCGGGGTCGGACGCCAGATAAACTTCGTCCGCTTTTTCGACCAAATCTGTGATTTGTTTGATGACTTTCTCTTTTCCCGGCATGATTTGCCAGTTCGGCGCGAAATCATTTTCTACATCAATGCTGCCGTTTTCCGGAACCAAATCGCGGACATGCCCGACGCTGGCGACGACGCGCCAATCCTTGCCGAGGTATTTTTCAATCGTTTTCGCCTTTGCCGGAGATTCAACAATCATCAGCTTCATAACAAATTCTCCTCACGCAAGTTCAATTAATGGTTAAGAATAAAAAGTTCGCGCTTCGCGCTCGCTTTATTTAACTCTGAATTCATAACTCTTAACTTTGAACTGATTTAACCACCTTTTGCCGATAATTGCAAATCTCTATGAACCCAGCAATTTTGAACCAGTCCGAAACCGAATAAAAGCGATAACAGCGCGCTTCCCCCGAACGAAAACAGAGGCAATGGAACGCCCACTGTCGGCAATAACCCCATATTCATACCTATGTTTATGAAATAATACGAAAACCAGTTTATCATGAATCCGGAAATTGTCAGCTGGGCATATCGCGACCGGCACAATTTCGACATTCTGTATAAAATTATAGTAATCGAAAGAAACAGGCTTAAAAGAACTAGCGCGCCGAAAAAACCCAACTCCTCGCCAACCATCGTCCAGATAAAATCGGTTTGTTTTTCAGGCAGAAACTGGTTTTGTCCTTGCGTGCCTTGAATATAACCCTTGCCGGTCAGGCCGCCGCTGCCGAATGCGATTTTCGCCTGCGTAATCTGGTATCCCCGGCCTTTGACATCGTATTCCGGATTTATAAAGGTTATTATCCGCGCGCGCTGATAATCGTGCATTACCGTGTGCCAAATCACGGGCGCGGCCAGAATCGCCAAAATAGCACCCAGCATAAACCAGCTTCTATTCATTCCGACAATATAGAACATTCCGGCGATAATCAACATCAATGTCAAACCTGTTCCCAAATCAGGCTGAATCACTATGAATGTAAACGGAATCAGAAACAAAATCGCCGGAATGATGTAATTTTTAATCTGGCCGATTTGTCCGGAATTATACCACGCGAAATATCGCGCAAGAACCATTATCAATGCTATCTTTATAAACTCGGACGGCTGAATCGTAAATAAACCCAAATGCAGCCATCTTTGCGCGCCCATTCCCGTATGCCCAACGAAAAACACCAACACCACCAGAAGAAGCGCGAATCCGTAATAAAAATATGCGAATTTTATCCAGAATTTTATATTCGATAAGGCAACTATGAAAAACACGCACCCCCCAAGAAGTATTCTAAACAATTGCGGAACGGCATACGGTTGCCACAGGCCGCCTCCGGCCGAATATAGCATAAGAAGTGAATAACATAGAATTGCGGCAATCAAAGCCAGAAGAGGAAACGAGATTCGTGAAAAACGTTCGCCCAGCGACATGTTCTCGCTGCGCGCGGTTCTAACCGTCTTGTATTTCAACATTCAATAACTCCTTCATAACGGCCGACGCCGCGCGCGCGACTATGGACGAGCCGCCCGCATGCTCGGCCACTACCGCGACGATATACTTCGGATTCGAGGCGGGCGCATAACCGACAAACAGACCATGATTGCGCAATTCCCACGGCAATTCGGAATCCTTGCGGATACCCGCGGCGCGTTCCTCTAATGAAATTCTGCGCACCTGGCTAGTTCCCGTTTTTCCGCCCATTGTTTTTCCATTAACATTTATATAACTTCCGGCCGCGGTTCCGCCTTTTTCCAAAACAGATTGCAGGCCTCGCGACAATTCGGATATATTTTGCGGCGCCAATCCGACGAATTCGCGGACGATTTTTTTATCATAGGTCAGGCGCGGCTTTACCCTGTAATTCGTTATCGCCGCGCCGAGCATTACCGCAAGCTGCATGCAGTTTGCAAGTACAAATCCCTGGCCAATCGCGGTTATAATCGTATCCCCATGAACCCATGGAACGCCTATATTCGCTTCTTTCCATTCGCGGGACGGAACTATTCCGGCTTTTTCAGATTCGTCGTAATTATCGAAACTTTTTTTCCCAAGCCCGAGTTTCTGCGCCATAGACGAAATCGCCTCTATTCCGATTTTCAGCGACATCTGATAAAAATATATGTCGCAACTGCGTTTCAAAGCGCCGACCAAATCTGTGGGGCCATGCCCGCGCTTTTCCCAACAATGATAAAGGTGATTGCCGTATTTCCATTCGCCGCGACAGATGATTTTATCGGTCGGTTTGAGCGCGCCGGTTTCCAGCCCCGCCAACGCGACGACTATTTTGAATATTGACCCCGGGGGATACAGACCGTCCAAAACTTTATTCATAAACGGCTTCATAGGATTGGCGTTAAGCTCATCTATATATTCCTCGCCATCCTCTAAACCAAATAAATCCGCATTAAAACTCGGAAGAGAGGCGATTGCGAAAACATCGCCTGTCTCCGCGTCCATCGCAACGCCGCAACCGGATTGCAGTTTATGCAATTCTTGTTCCAATTTTTCCTGAACTTCCTTGATAAGGGTCGTATTCAACGGCATGCCAGGCGTTGCCGGAAACCCCTGGTCGGGGTCTTCTCCGATAATTTTTCCTTCGGCGTTCGATATGTTTATTATCTGGCCGGCCTTGCCCATAAGGGGGGAATTATACATCCGTTCGAGTCCGGACCTGCCTGTTTTGAAAAACGGAATCACGGAATCTTTTGGCTCGGACAAATATCCGATTGCGTGCGCGGCCATTTCGCCAAGCGGATAGCGGCGCGCATACCCTTGTTCTATATGAATTCCCGGAATATTCAATGCGGATAATTCCGCCATTTTTTGCCAATTCAATTTCTCGCGTATAAGAATTGGTTGAAAATCCCTTTGTTTTTGGCGCTTATTTCTGATTCGGGCGAGATTTTTTTCGTTTAATCCCAAGCTTTTTGTCAAAAAATCCAACGCGCTGTCAAAATCGGCCAAATCTTTCGGAATAATATACAGTCGATATACTTGTTCGTCCCGCGCAAGCTCCACCTCTCCGCGCGCGTATATAATTCCGCGGCGCGGGATTTCAACCTTTACTCTGTAAATATTATTTTGCGAAAGTTTGCGGTATTTGTTCCTGTTGAAAATTTGCAGATGCAGCATTTGCAAAACCAACATTGACGTCAAGACGCCGGCCCCAGTAATCATCAGCGCGGCGCGTCGGTCAAAAAGTATTTTTTGATAACTATCTATCATTCTTCGCCCACCTGAACAAAGCCACGAATGGAAAATAAAGCATATACAGCCAAAGGCACAACCATATTATTCCGGCCAAAAATGAAAAGAAATTTCCGGCGCCGAAGATCGCATAAATAAATAAAAAAAATGCCATCGCGCCCAAAAATAAATTGAATTTTTTGATATGAAATTTAGTTCTGTTTTCGGAATCCAATATACCGAACAAGTCGTTCAGCGTGTTGGTGATTAAAAATAACGACGAAAATAAAAATAAAGTATCGGCGTTGAAATCTATCAGAAAACAAATTAAAAAACCAAACCCGAGCCACCCTTTCGTCCGTTCGCAGAAAGCATAATAAAAAACTGGTATTATAGCCAGAATACCGAACGGATTAAACCGCGGATTGGACAGATACCACAGCATTATCGCTATACAGAAAGGAAAAATCTTTTCAATCGCGTTTCTCATTTTCATTATTCGGGGAATATTTTTCGTCTTTATCAAACAAAAGAATTATCACGCTTTCGAGCTTTCTAAGGTCCGAGCCGATTTTCACAATTATATTCCCGTCTTCGATATCATCGATTTTTCCAACGGGTATTCCATCGGGAATATTCCCGTTGATTCCGCTGGTTATAAGAAACATTCCCTCGCCGACCGCAAAATCGCCATTTGACAGAAAGCGCAATCTCGGGTCGAAATTTCCGCCGCCTTGCAGAAAACCAAACACATCCGTTCCGGCTATGCGGACGGGAATATTCGAATTTATATCGCGTATAGATCGGATTTTCGCATAACCTCCGATAATCTCGATAACCATTCCGGCAAGATAACCGGTGTTAGACAGGACTATATTTCCAGACGTTATCATCCGTTCTGGATTCTCGATTATGAAGTTTTGATTTTCCAAAAAAGAATTATTATGAATTATATTGCTGGCGATGGTTTTATATTTTATAGAAGAGGTTATATTTAATTTATTTTTTAAGATTTCGTTTTCGCGACGCAGAATTTCGTTTTCGGTTTTTATTTTTTCTATTTTTTCTAATTCTATAATTACGGCGGAGTTTTTCTCTAAAATATCTTTGTTTTTTCGTATGCTTTTGGATATTTTTCCAACAAGGCGAACAGGATATGTAAGACCCTGCCCAAGAAGTTCCATAACCGGAATCACGCTTTTATGAATAAAATTAAAAAATCTATAATCCGGCTTATCTATCAGTATTATAATCACCACGGCCGGAATTAAAGTCGCGGATAAAAAAGCGGATAAAAAACTCTTTTTTGTTTGCATATTTTTTTATCTTTCCACTTTCTGCTTATACTATACTTTTTAACGCTTTTCAATTAAAACTTGATTTTCGATAAAAACAAGATAAAATGAACGAAATAGCGAGGTTGTTATGAAAATTTTAAGTTCATTAAAAGGATGGAAAAAACGCGGAGACTTAAAACAAATTCGCCGCGGAAAACAAATCATTTTGATTGACCCGACAAAGCCTAAATTCAAAGCGAAACAGGGTTTCAAAAAAAAATAAAACGCCTATCGGCGTTTTTTTTGTTTAATAAATAATTTATTAAATAAAAAGATTTTATTATTAATAAATTATTATAATAGTAAATAATATTAAAAATCACAATTCAAATATTTTTAATATTATTTTTAACAAAAAAATACCTGATTTTAACAAAAAATTAATATTTGTTAAAAAATTAATTTCGTTTTTAACAAATATAATAATGTTAAAAAAAAGTATTTTTTTATTTTTTTTAACATTATTTTTATCATCTATTTTTTTATTGTTAAAAAATGTTAAAATCGATATAATTTTCAATAAAGAAGAGGGAAATGAAAATACCGGTATTAAAGGCTTTGGCGAATCCAGCGCGTATATTTTTCGTGCCGTATAATCTTGCGGTGTTTAATTTCGCCATTTTATTGCTTATTTATATGACTGTTTTTGTATCAGGTTTAATTTTAAGTGGCGGGGATGTTGCGATAAATCCGTTATATTTTCTTTTGACTTTAATCGCGATTCATTCAATATTGGCGATGATATCTAAAAAAGAACCGTTTTTATTGCGTATTTTTATGGCAAGGTTTGCATTATTTAAAAAAAAAATACCAAACAGATTGATAGCGTAAATGATGGAATTTTTTGATTTTTTTATAAAATCCGATTTTCAAATGACAAATTTGTTATTTGCGGGTTTGTTTGTTTTGGTATTTTTTATTTTGTTGTTTTACACCCCGCTTTTATCAAAAGTTTTTTTCCCCGCATTTGGTTATAAAAAATACGGCGATTATCTGCCGTTCGATAAAATATTAAATGATAATACGACCGTTTCCCTAAAAGACGGAACGCTTATCCGCGCATTTTCAATCAACGGAATTCAAACCGGAATGCTGGACGATACGCAAAAAAAACAAATGTTCGATTTGAAAAAATCGATGTTTAATCAAATTAAAGACCCGGGCGTTGTTTTGCGTTTTTACACAATTCGCACGAAAACTCATTATGATGACGATTATGAATTTGACCAATCTATTCTGCAACGGATTTATAACAAATGGAAAAAACAGGGGTTAAAAATATTCGAAAATAAAAGTTATTTGGTGTTAAGCGTTTCCGGAAATAATGCTATGGAGCGGATAAACGGCCACACAAACGCAATTTTATCAATATTGTCCATTTACAATATAAAGGTGATGAAACATAACGAAAATGGAAATATAGCGTCTTTATATTCCAGAATTTTATCGCCCGTATCCATACCGAATGTTTTACGCGCGGACAGCAATATGAATGGGTTTGTCGCCAGCGACAATGTCGACTTTTTGCCCGGCGGTTTTGTGAGATACAGTTTCGGGGGCGAATCCAAATATGCCTCATTTGTATCGTTCAGGTTTGCTCCGGATTTTATTAATTCTGATTTTTTTGATTCGGTCGGCGGACTTCAATGTGAGATTGTCTCGATGAATGCGTTTACAATTCACAATTTGAATGATTTTGACAGATTTTTGCGACAAAAAAGGTCATCTGAATCATCGAATCAAAATAGCGAAGCTATTGTGACCGAGCAAATAGAGCAGGCGCAAATACAGACGGACGAAAATATATCCGGCAATCAAATTTTCACTAATTTTTATCCGGTATTTGCGATATTTGGAAATTCGCTGGAAGAAACGCGGGACAATGTCGCGGAAATGAAAAAAATATGCGCCGTATTCGGCGTGTCGCCGGTTGTCGAAGACTTTGCGGCGAAAGTCGCATTTTGGTCGATGGTTCCAGGATTTGATGATTTCCCGCGCGGATTCAATCTGTTGTCGGGTCCCGCCGCCGCCGCATTGCCGCTTAATTTCGTTCCTGGCGGCGTTCCGAATTCAGATTGGGGCAGGGGGGCGATTGTGGTTTTTCCAACATTTGCCGGAACTCCGTATCAATTTCAATTTCATATTTCGGAACAGCGGGGGGCGGTGGGACACACATTGGTCATAGGGCCGACCGGCGGCGGAAAAACGACATTGTTCTCGTTTTTGATTGCCCAGAGCTTGCGACATCCGAAATTAAAAGCGTTTTTCTTCGACCGAAATCGCGGGGCGGAAATATTTACATTGGCGACCGGCGGAAAATATATAGGGCTTGAAAATAAATCGCAAAACGCGGATAAAATATCCGCGTCGTTCAACGCGAAAATGAATCCTTTGAAAATGGAAGGAAGCGAATCCAATCGCGCGTTTTTGCGTCGCTGGTTGGCAATGTTGTCGAATG
>JAITLD010000086.1 GCA_031278055.1 Rickettsiales bacterium
ATCGATTTCTACGAGTTGCTTGGAACGGCGACCAGCGCGACCCTCGCGCATACTCTTGCCGACAGCGGATGGAAAAACAGCATTGTATCGAACTTTGCCAGAATTCACGCGGCCTATCGGATTTCCGAACAGGAAGTTCAGGAACAAATTGCAGAATTCGGGCAAATTTCGGAAACGATTCCGATTTCAATACCGCAGATAAAATACGGAACAAAGTATTCGATAACGCGTTTTTCGAATCTTTACGAGATCACGACGATTATCGGATTGCCTGCGAATAAAAAATCCGAATACGCGCCGCCGCCCAAAGGGTGCGGCCTATTGGCGCGCGCAAAATACATCCGCGAAAGAAATCGTGGGTGACGCGCCGCGCCCTTTTGCCAAGGCTTTTCATCAAACATATTAATTTTTCGCAAATTTAATTCACAATCGACAATCGGACTTCGATGCGCAGGTTCATCAGGCGGCCGATATCCGATTGGTCGGCGATTGGATTCGCGCTGCCGCGTCCGTTTACGAACATGCGTATCGGCTTTATTCCGTGCTTCGCGAAATAAACGGCGACGCGCGACGCCATGTCTCGCGACAATGCGACGGCGTTCTCCTGATTGGCCATAGAGTCCGTATATCCGGTAATCTCTATCCAGGTCGAATTATATTCTTTCAGCACATCGACCAAATCGCCCAGCAAATCATCGCCCATTTTTGAAATTTCGGGACTGTCGGTATAGATGAGGGATGAGCGAACCATCACGACCCTGACATCCGTTCCGATTCGACTGATTTGTATTCCTGGCTTGCGCAAAGTATCTTCAAGTTTCGCTTCGAGCCTGTTCATGTAATTTGCGGCCTTGTCCTTGGAAACAAGCGTTCCGCCCGATTCCTGATAGAGCGGTTTTTTCGCGACGCGCAAGGTCGGCGACATGGCCCCGTTGCTCGCGCCGCCGAGGAGCGCCCTCCATTTCTCGCGCGGGGGCGTTGCGTAAGCGCATGCGCACAAAAACAGCAGCGACAGCAACTTTTTCATTTGCAAAATACTATAAAACAAAATATAATGTCCTGCAAGCGGAGAGAAAAAATGTGGAAAAAAATCAGATGGCTTTTGGTTGTGATTGCGGTCGGCTTGCTCGCGTGGTCTTTGTTTTTTACAGGCGATGGCGATGACGTCAAATCGCCCTACACCACGGTCCGCCTGACGCGCGGCAATATTCGTCAAATCGTCACGGCGACCGGGGAAATCAAGCCGTTGAATACGATAAAAGTCGGAAGCCAAGTATCCGGAAACATCGAAAAGATTTATGTCGATTTCAACAGCGCGGTCAAAAAGGGCGAAGTGCTGCTGACAATCGAGCCGTCCGTCCTGCGGGCGGCCGCGAACGAGGCGTTGGCTTCGCTCGATTCGGCAAAGTCGCAATTGAAGTATGACGAGGCGGAATATAAGCGCGCGACGGAATTATTTAAATCCGGATTCATCGCGCGGTCAGAGATGGAATCCAGCAAAACGAAATACGAAACCAGCCAGCAGACGGTGAATCGCATGCAGTCGCAGTATGAGCGCGCGGTCGTGAATCTGGGCTATGCGACAATCACCTCGCCCGTCGACGGAACCGTGATTTCGCGCAAGGTCGACGCGGGCCAGACGGTCGCGGCGTCGTTTTCGGCGCCCGACCTGTTCGAGATTGCGGAAGACCTGTCGAAAATGCAAATCGAAACCGCAATCAGCGAGGCCGACATAGGCATGATAAAAAACGGCCAATCCGTAACATTTACCGTCGACGCCTATCCGACGCAGACATTCTCCGGCAAAGTAAATCAAATCCGGCTGTCGCCGACAACGACCCAAAACGTCGTGGTCTACACGGTTATCATCGACGTTGATAATTCGGACTTGAAGCTTATGCCGGGAATGACCGCGTTCGTGACGGTTTTAATCGAGGAAAGAGACGATATTTGGAAGGCGGAAAACAGCGCGTTTTTGGTTCGCTCTTACAAACCGATTTTGCCGGACAACAAGGATATCGCGGACGGAAAGGCGACGCCGTCCGACACGCTTTTAATTTTGCGCGGCAACGATGTCCTGTTGATTCCGTATAAAAAAGGCCTGTCGACATCGACCGAATCCGAGATAATTTCGGAGGGCTTGGAAAAAGGCGACATGATAATAACCGGCAGAACCGGGGCGGCGACGGGCGCGGCGAACGCGGGCAGAATGCCGGGACCCATGGGCGCGATAGGCGGCGGCGGGCGCAGGTAAATAAAATAATGAAATTGAAAGATTACCTATTGAAAACCGCCGAAAAGCCATCGATGTTTCTGGTGGTGTTTTTCCTGACCGTTTGCGAATCCATATTTCTGTTTATTCCAACCGAGGTTTTTATGACCCCGCCGATTATAGCAAAGCGAAAAAACGCCGTTCCGGTTGTTATTGCGGCGTCATTGGGTTCTATCGTCGGCGGAACAATCGCGTATTTGATAGGGGCGTATCTGTTTGATTCGGTCGGCGTATGGCTGATTGAAACCTTTTCTAATTTTGAAAAATTTGCAATCGCGCGCAAATTATTTTTCGAGCACGGATTATTCATAGTGTTTATGACCGCATTCACGCCGATCCCGTATAAACTGATGACTTTATGCGCGGGATTTTTGGGGTATAGTCCGTTTTTATTTTTGGGATTCTCGGCGATTTTCAGAACGGGGAGGTTTGCGATTGCGGGATATCTCTTGTGGCGGTTTCAGGAACAGGCGAACAGAATCGTAAAAAAATATTTCTGGCCGCTGACATTGGGCGCGATTGTGGCCGCCGCGCTCGGGATATTTTTAATGACTCTTTTTTGATAAAAAAACTTGACAAACTGAATTTTTTCATATATTATAATCGCATTGATAAAACCAAAGGGGTTGTGATATGAAAAAATCAAATAACGAGTTGTCAATTGCGCAAAGAAACGCAAGAAAAAGAAAGCGGCAGGCTATTATTCTGGCCGG
>JAITLD010000059.1 GCA_031278055.1 Rickettsiales bacterium
GATTCAGAAATTTTATCCGCTATGCAATTGATTTTCTCGCAAATTTTGCATGGGCTGCCATTGCCATTTTCTTTTCCGCCTATACAGCTGGCCGCATGTTGTTCAAGCGGCAACATAGCCGTGAAAATCGCAAAAATCAAAATTTTAATCTGAATCATTTTCTCCTTCGCGTATCCTTCGGATATTGTAAAAACAATCCCCCGGCATTGCAAGACATTTCTGCTGGATCCCCTGCAAAAAAGTTATCGCTTGCCCGTATGGCTTTTTTCTGATAGAATTATCAAACGAGAGGGGATTTTGTTGAAGTGGATTATTTCAATTCTTTTGCCTGCGGTTTTCGCCCTGCCCGTGTTTGGCGCGACCGATTCGCGCGGGAATCAAGCCGCGGCGAATACATATCGCCAAAATCAGCGTACCACTTACTATATGATTACCCAGCCGGATATTGATTCCGAATGCCGCACGAGAATCTATAAATGTCTGGCGGATTATTGCGGCGATATTACTTTTATTCCCGGCGGGGGTGGCGGGGGCAGATGTGATTACGCGACCGAAAGCGATCTTTACAACTGGGCGCTGATATGTCTGCAAAAAGATAAAACCGCTCTTTTGCCGCAATACGGCGCGAATACATCGGCCGTAGTAAATGGAATGAATACGGCGGCCCGCCTGTGCCCATCCTATGTTCAATCCGAATTGATGTCATATTTGTCGATGGCGAATATGGCGGAAAAATTAAGTCTTTCGCGCTCTTCCGAATGTATAAATCAGCGGCAAGAATTGAATGCCGCAATCAGTTGCCATCAGGTTGCGCTGACCTATGGAAGTAGCACGCAAAATCGGCTTGTCGCGCAACTGACGGATACATGCGGGCCGGAATTCCCAGGCGGCTCTGTCACCATGGTTCAAAAGTTCGCCTCTGCCGGAAATCTCGGCGCGAGTGTTTTGGGATGGGCTGAAAAAATAGTTTCAATGGATTTGTCCAGCAAAGGTCCGGAATGGCAATCGGCGATGGATCAAGTTCTGGCGTACTACACGAATAAAATGAATCTGGCATGCGGCGAAAACATGCAGATAAACACGCCGGCGCGGACAAGCGGCGGAACTGCGACGGAAAATTCCCTGCCGACGCTGACCACGATCGCAAATATAGCATTGGATACGTATAACGCGAACACATTGCGGGAATTTCAACAAGACGCTATGTTGAATGCCCCGGCCGAAACGATTTGGGGCGAACTTTACTCGATGTCCGAGGTCTATGATTCCGCATCGGCAAAACAAATCGTGAATGCAGGATTGACAAATTCTCCGTTGACGCAGAACGCGTTCTTGTCGTCCGCGCAGATGTCGACAATGCAGGACCAATATAAAAAGGGAACGAAAGTATTTATATTGCGCGATTCGGCGCGTTGTTATATCATCCCCGTGCGTCAATTGACCGCGCAAGAACAATCGGCCGTCGCGCAAGTGTTTGCGTCTTGCTCGGGATAAACTCATCATTATCCGCACGGATCAATAGGTAGGGAACGCCGACATTATCGCACATCGCCCATTGCGAATCAACAGATAAATTTTTCAAAAATCAAAATTTTTCCGTAAAAATTTTTTCCCGTTTCGACTATGATTAATTTCCATAGGGGAAAACTTATGGAAAAACAATCCGCGTTGAAACAAACGAAATATATATTCATAACCGGCGGGGTGGTATCATCGCTCGGCAAAGGAGTCGCGGCCGCCTCAATCGGCGCATTGCTGAAATCGCGCGGATACAGCGTCCATTCCAGAAAATTCGACCCCTATCTGAATGTCGATCCCGGGACAATGTCCCCATTTCAGCATGGAGAAGTTTATGTCACGGACGACGGATTCGAAACCGATCTCGATCTTGGATATTACGAAAGATTTCTTGGAATAAAATTATCGCGGGACGATTCGATTTCCGGCGGGCGAATCTTTTACGATATACTGACGGCCGAGCGGCGCGGCGACTATCTTGGCGCGACGGTCCAAATGATTCCGCACGTATCCAATAAAATTAAGGAATATATCGCCGCGCCTGCCGCAGGCGCGCCGGACTTCATCATATCTGAAATAGGCGGCACTGTCGGCGACATAGAGGGCGAGATATTTTTGGAATCGATCCGTCAATTTGCAAACGATGTCGGTCGCAGAAACGCCATGTTTGTGCATTTGACATTGGCGCCGTTTATCGAATCCGCAAATGAATTGAAGACAAAACCGACCCAGATGTCAGTGCGCCGCTTGCTGGAATCGGGAATCGCCGCCGATATGCTGATTGTCCGCACTCCGCGATTGCTTCATGATGACGAGCGTTCGAAAATTGCGCAATTCTGCAATATGCCGGCCGGCAATGTGATTTCCGGAATCGATATGGATAATATCTACAAGATTCCGCTGGAATACGAGCGGCAGAACGTCGCGTCGGTCGTGCTTGGCCATTTCGGTTTGCCGGATAACGGCGGCGAACTGTCAAATCTGCAAAAAATTTCCGATCATCTATCCTCCGAGCGCCCGAAAACAAATATCGCGATTGTCGGAAAATATTTTAACGTTCCCGACGCTTACAAGTCCCTGTTCGAGGCGCTGTTTCACGCCGGCATCGCGAACAGCATAAAGGTTGAGATACATAAAATCGACGCGGAATCCCTAGAAAACAAAATCGATGACGATATCAAAAAAATTCTGGGCAAAATGGACGGAATACTAGTTCCCGGCGGATTCGGCAAACGCGGGGTCCCGGGAAAAATCGTGGCGGCAAAATTCGCGCGTGAAAATAATGTGCCCTATCTTGGAATCTGTCTGGGAATGCAAGTCGCGGCGATAGAATTTATGCGCAACGTGTGCGGAATTAAAGACGCTTATTCAACGGAATTCTCAAAGGATTGCGTCCCGATTGTTTCTCTTGCGACCGAATGGGAAAAGGATGGCGAAACGGAAACGCGAACTGAAAATACTGAAAAAGGCGGAACATTGCGTTTGGGCGCCTATCCGACGAAAATTTTGGATAAAACTTTGGCGCAAAAAATTTACAAATCCGATATCATTTCCGAGCGGCACCGTCACAGATACGAATTGAACGCGAAGTTCGCCGATGTTTTGTCAAAAAACGGAATGCAAATTTCCGGTTGGTCGCCGGACGGCCGATTGCCGGAAATTATCGAGATTCCATCGCATAAATTTTTTATAGCCGGACAATTTCATCCGGAATTCAACAGCAGTCCCTATTATTCGCACCCGTTGTTTTCCGCATTCATCGCCGCGACAAAAAATTAAAAATCTTCCATCCGCCTAAACCCCGCTTTGGCGCGCTAGGCGGAAGCCTCCGCGACTTTTCCAAATATTGCGATTTTTGATCCGCTCAATTCGGCCCAAAGCGCGTCCCCGAACGAATAATGCCACCATTCGGCCGGATAATTCCTGAATCCCGCGCGCGTCAGAGCGTCGAGCAATATGCCGCGATTCTTGCGTCCGCCGTCCGAAATTCCCGGGGCGTCCGTGGCGGCCGTACCACTTTCGAAATCATCAACTAGTCCCCCCATATCGTATTCGACATTTTCATTGTCGACCAAAGTTATATCTATTGCCGCGCCCGCTTGATGTCCGCTGCCGCGTCCGTAGGGATTGGCGACATAGACATCGCACATTTGAATCAGTTCTTCGGAATCGGCCGACAGATTCGGATATCTCGCTTTCAGTTTGGACATATATTCGTTCCAATATTTTATTTGAACGGATAACGGGCGCAAAGCCTCTACGATTCTGAAATGATAACCGGTCGGCAGATATTCGCGCGCGCATTTCAGCATGTCGTAAATATAAACCCGAATGCGGTCGTCGTGCGCATGTTTCGCGTCAAAAAAAATCCCATCCCCGCCGTCTAATTTTCTCAAACGTATCGGGTTTTCTATTTCAACTATTGCGATTTCGGACTTCACCTATTATCCTTTTTTTTCGATTACAATTGCGATTTCCTAAAACAATCCATTTTCAGGATTGTTTCATAGCGCGACGAACATCTTTTTCATGAAAAATTTTCCAGCTGCCACAATGCGATTACGAGATTTCTTTGATTCGGCGGATACGGCGGTCTATCGCATCAAACGGCGACGCCAGAAATGCCTGGGCAGTCAAGAACGCCTGTTCCATATCGCAGTCGTCGGCCGCCAGCGCAAGAACATTCACATCGTCGTGAAACCTGTCGGCGACGGCCTGTTCCGGTCGGTCGCATCGTGTCGCGCGTATGTGGCGAAAGCGATTTGCCGCAATAACCGCGCCGGCGCCGGTTCCGCAAATAATTATTCCGCGCGCGTCTTTATCGTCCAATAACCTATCGGCAACGAGTTTCGCGATTTTGGGAAAATCAACGGGAACATCGGGATTATCCGTCCCAAGGTTTTCAACATCACACCCATCCGCAACCAACATGCTCTGCAAATAAACTTTCAATCCCGCGCCGCGATGATCATTGGAAATATAAACTTTCATTTTTCATCATCCTTATTTCTTTTGCCAACGGCGGAATTTCATTTATATTCTTTATGTATCAGCTTGCATTCAAGCCGGTCATTGCTGGTGATGTTCAGGCGCGAATAATACAAATTTCCGGACATAGTGGCGTTGTGAAAAATATTTGCCATCTCGCATTCGATCGGGCCCTCCATGTTTCCATGCAGGAATACAATATTGGCGATGACGCGCCCGTTCACGCTGCCGCCTTTGCCTATGATCACGACATCGGCCTGAATCTTGCCGGTGACATCGCCGTGAATCTGAACGGTATGGTCCGTCTTTATATCGCCGTTCAACTTACACCCTGCTCCGATTATGGTCGGGCTTTGCTTATTTTCAGAATTTGTAAATGCGAACATTTTTCATTCCTTTTTTTCCTGTGGCCGTCGCGCTTGCGAAACGCGGACGGGGTTATTCATTTGCTTTTATAAACGTATACGGGTTGAACGGTTGCCCGTTATAGCGGATTTCATAATGCAGATGCGGACCCGTGCTACGGCCGCTAGATCCGCCAAGCCCGACCAAGTCGTTTGCCTTCACCCAATCTCCGCGCTTTACCATGATTTCAGATAAATGCGCGTATAGGGTCGTGAAGCCAAGCCCGTTATCGATTTCCACCGCTTGACCATATCCGAATCTATCGCCCGCCTGTATGACTTTGCCGGGCGCGACTGCATAAAGCGGGGTTCCGACCTGCCCCGCGAAATCTATTCCCTTGTGCATTGTAGGCAGACCGTCGAAAGGATCGCTGCGTTCGCCATAATGGGATGTCACACGGGTCTTGCCTTTAATCGGTATGCCCAGCGGCAACATAGTTTTTGTGCGTTCCAACCCCTGCCACAATTGCACTTGCTCGGCCAGTTTTTGGTATTTCGGGTCTATGTTTTTCGCCAGATTGAAATCCCCGACGGGTTTATTGCCAACCGCGGGCGTTTCCGCTTTGCTGGCTTTTTCGGCTAGTTTTCTCTCATTCAATCCCAATGAGGCGAGAACGCTGCTGATTTTACGCAGATCCTTACTTATGTTTTCTATGCCGTTTGTTGTAAGCGAGGATACTCTTTCTACAATTTGGGAATCAGCGGAACTGATTGCAACCATTGATTCCTCCAACTCCTTATTCCATTTCCTAACCTGACGATTTTCTTCCTTAATTAACTCGTAATCCAGTTGCAATTCCGAAAACTTTTTGGCGTCCGGCGCATAGGAACCATCCCTATAAATCTCGTCCAGTTTTTGTTGTAGGAAATCTATTTGAACCCATGTGTTGAGCCGCCGCTTCATCAGGTCGGCGGACACGGGCTCGCTGACTTTTTTCGCCTCGAGGATTTGATTGTCTATCGCGGACATGTCGCGATGAAGTTCGACAAAACGTTTATGATATGAAACCAAATCGCTCATCTGCGTTGTATGTTGTTTTTTGACAGCCTCTAATTCTGCGGTACGTGCCTGCAACATCGGACGATGATACACGTAAATATAGGTGGACCAGAACGCCCACACAGACAATCCCATCCAAAAACACGCGCGCGAAAACCGCCAGAACGAAGTTTGGTGGAACGAACGCACAAGGCCGATCGGCGTAGTCATGATAGTAAAGTCGCGTTCTGGAAATATTTTGCAAACCTGACGCCAAAACCAACGGAATGGCGCGGTTATCATGGATAAAAACGACGAAAACTTTGCAAACAGAAACATTTTGCCTACTTTACAACTTTTGCCCCTTGATGTCAATAATGGCAAAATGAGACGGAAGTGAGAGTTCAGAGTTTTTAAATTATAACTCTGCATTCTTAACTCTGAACTCATAACTTTGAACTGCTATGCCGTCACGAAATCGCGTCCACAAGTTTTTTAAGGGTTCTTGCCCGCGGTTCGTCCGCCACATCTATCGTTATATCCGCCCTGGCATAAATAGGATAACGTTCGTCAATCAATTTCGACAGGATTTTCGATGGCTCTCCCGCCAACAGCTGCGGCCGCGTCAAACGAAAACTTGTTCTTTTTTCAAGTAGCTCTAAATCGGCTTTCAACCAAACCGTAATTGTTTTTTTTAACGCCAAATCGCGGATTTTCGGCGTGATGAAGGCCCCCTCTCCTGTCGAAATCACTTTGAAATGCGGCGGGGTTTTGACAATCCGCTCAAACACTAGCTCTTCAATTCTGCGAAATTCCGGCTCGCCATACATGGAAAAAATATCAATAACGCTACAGCCTGAAATCGCTTCTATTTCCAGGTCCAAATCGACGAATGGAATTTTAAGTCTGCGCGCAAGCGCGCGCCCCATACTGGTTTTTCCGGCCCCCATCAATCCGACCAAGACGATTGGTTTTTCGTTCATCTCTTGCGTTTCATCGGACAAAAATACCATGAAGAACGGGAAAAATCAAAGAAAAAAAAAGGGTCATTCCTAGTTTAGATAGATAAATCTGCCCATAAGAGTATGATTTAACTATCTAAACTAGGCTTTGACACGGTTCTTTAGTTCAGAGTTCAGAGTTATGAGTTTTTTTTGTCATTCCTG
>JAITLD010000030.1 GCA_031278055.1 Rickettsiales bacterium
ACGCCATTTTTATCAACGCTGACGGCTTCTGTTCCGAAGATAATCGTCGAGATCCCCGCGTTTTATAGTTTTCTTTGGAAATTCTGAGGATTTCGCTTCATACGCGAGTTTTGGATAATCTTCATATTTAATATCTTTGCTTGTTTCGATATCGGCCCATTTAATTGTATAAAGAGACCATTTGAAGCTGCCGTAATCGCCCGGTTTGTAACCCGGTCGTTCTTCATGCCAAATTGTCGCGGAATCGGCTACGTTTTCGCCATCGGTGTCAATGGCATACGCTAGACGTCCGTACGAAAGTTTTTTTACTGAGACCAACCGTCCGTTCACTTCTCTCATCGGGGAGTATCTGGTATCCATATAAACGCCGGTTTTCAAATCATAGGCTATGTTGAATGTTCCCGGATTATTATCCGATTCGGCAACCTTTCCGGCGCCGACGCATCCGGCCAACAACATAGCGGCAAGACTTGTCGCCAGCATTTTGTTTTTCGCGGATGGCATAAATTTCGCTATTGAAAACGGCATGTTGTTTTTCGTATTTTTTGTACTCATAATTCTTTCCTTTTTATATTTACAACTTCATATTATAATAAAAAATATATTTTGTCAATAATTAAAATATGGACAAATTTCTTCATGAATATTATTATATGAACAATATAGAATAATAAAAAGTTCGATGGTATTTTGTTGGAACTTTGGATAGCATGTCGGATGACAATTTAGAGTAAAGGCGCTTGAAAAAATGCCTGTAATAAAAATAAGTGAAATTAATTTTTTCGGCACTTGGACATGGATTGCGATTGCGCAAATACTTGTCATAGCCATAACTGTATTTCTATTTTACAAACGATTCATTCGCGGAACCGGTTCCGAGAAATTAGTGCATGGATTGATAATGCTGGGCGGGATTTGGATAACAAGTTATCTGCTTTTGTTGCTGCGTTTGAGAATATTGGGCTCTTTCCTGCATTATGTCGCGATGTTTCTGGCAATCGGCTCTATTGTTATATTCCAGCCGGAACTGCGTAAATTTTTGGGATTAATGGGCCAACAGTTCAAATTCATACAGACGTTAATCAGGATGCAAAAAACAGATGTCGGCCCCAGGGAAAAAACGGCATACACGATAAATGAGGTGATAAAAGCCATCGAATATTTTTCACATAAACATATCGGCGCGCTCATTGTGTTCAAGGATGATATGGACGGCATTGTCAAAAGAGGGGTCAGGATCAATTCCGAAGTGTCTTCGGAATTATTGATAACAATATTTTTTAACAAGACGCCGTTGCATGACGGGGCGGTTGTGATTGGCAATAACAGAATCCTGTGTGCTGGCGCGATACTGCCTTTAACAGAAACGACTTTGAAATGGAAATACGGCACGCGGCACCGCGCGGCGATTGGAATGAGCGAAAAGACAGATGCTTATGTTCTGGTTGTGTCCGAAGAAACCGGGGGCATATCCCTTGCAAAGGATGGAAATATAGAATCATTTGAAAATGCCGATGGCTTGCGCGCTATTTTGAAAAAAGCAATTTCTCGATATAAATTGGATAAGGATTAAAGAGTTTAATGAAAAATTTTATGTGGATGGCAGTGATTTTTGTAAAAAAGCATGGCTGCATTTTGGCGCGGAGTTTTGAAAAATGTTCGATAATCTAGCACGACGGCTTTCTTTGACATTCGGAAAACTCGCGGGGCGAACGACGCTGACCGAAAGCATGCTGGACGACGCGTTGGCGGAAATCAGAATCGCGTTGCTTGAAGCCGATGTCAGCTTAAAAGTCGTGAAAAAAATAATCTCCGATGTCCGCGATCGGTCGATTGGGCGGAAAATAGTTGAAAAGACTACCCCCGCGGAGACCGTTGCAAAAATTGTTTATGATGAATTGGTTGCGATTCTTGGCGGCGCGTCGGTTTCCGATACAATGCCGAAAATTATTATGCTGGTTGGCTTGCAAGGAACCGGCAAGACGACAACTGCGGGAAAACTGGCGCTATATTATAAAAATGCCGGCAAAAAAATATTATTGGCCTCGACCGATATTTATCGGCCGTCCGCGCGCGAGCAATTGGAAATGTTGGCGAAGCAGGTCGGCGTTGAGTCGTTGCCGATTATCGAAAACGAAAAAGTTTCCGAGATAGCGAAAAGAATCAAAAAGGAAATCTATGATATAGCAATCATCGATACCGCAGGCCGATTGCAAATCGATGACGAACTGATGGATGAGCTGGTTGAAATTAAACGTATAATTTTACCCGATGAAATCTTGTTGGCCGCGGACGCCATGGCCGGGCAGGAATCTCTGAATATTGCGCGCGCTTTTAACGATCGCGTGGGAATCACGGGACTTGTGATGACGCGCGCGGACGGCGACGCGCGCGGCGGAGGCGTGTTGTCGATGTTGGTCGAAACGGGCGCGCCGGTGAAATGGGTCGGAATAGGCGAGAAGTTGCATGATTTGGAGCAATTTCATCCGGATCGCGCGGCAAGCAGGATTTTGGGTATGGGCGATGTCGTCAGTTTGGTTGAAAAAGCGCAGTCTGTCATGTCGGAAAAAGAAGCTGAAAACACGATGAAAAAAATGCTGTCCGGTGATTTCGATTTGGGCACGATGAAATGGCAGATTGAGAAAATGAAAAAAATGGGGCCGGTCGGCGGTCTCTTGAAAATGATTCCAGGCTTCGGCGGAATGGCGGAACAGTTGAAAGAAAAACTGAATGACAAGGAAATTGACAAACATCTTGCGATTCTGCGCTCGATGACAAAAGACGAGCTTCGCGATTCCGACATAATTTTACAATCGCGCAAAGAACGTATCGCGCGCGGCAGCGGGGTGGGCGTGCGCGATGTTGAAAATCTTTTGAAAAAATTTGCTAGAATGAAATCGCAGATGAAAATGCTCAAAAATGCGCCCGGTTTTGGAAATTTGTGATTAAAAATCACCTAACTTTTTTTGGGAAAAATAGTCGGATTAAAAGCCATGAAATATGGTATCCGCTCACAATCCGTTTTTTTATATTTTGCGCTAACATGAATGCGGATTTGCGATAAAAAAATACCCTGCAAGAACTTCAGACTTGCGGGGTATTTTTCAAATAAAGCGTTTTTTAATCCTTTTTGAAAATCTTTCCGAAGAATCCGCGCCTTTCACCTTTGGCTTCGCCGTGCTCATGCTCCCATTGCTGGCGACGCTCCGCCCGACGCTCTTGAAATCGCTTTGCCGACTCTTCATCGCGCGAAATCAGTTTTATATTGACTGCGGACAGTTTTCCGTTGCGCTCTTCATCCTCGAACGTAATCACGTCGCCCTCGTTCAGAAACCGCAGGTCGGCTTCGTGCAATGCGGACGAATGGACGAACACATCGTCTTGATTACCTGAATCATTCGGCGTGTCGGGTGCCACGAATCCAAAACATTTCTTTCCATTGTACCATTTTACCTTTCCTTGACGCATAATTTTATCCTTTTGTTGTTTACGCAAAATTTTTTGCATACGGTTTTATTATTGCAATAAAAAAAGCGGAAAGCAAACAAATTATTTTTCTTGCGCTAAACAGTTTTTTTTCTTATAATTCTCTCGTAATGAAAATGCGAAGATATATTTTATGCGCTTTTTGTCTGTTTTTTGTCGCTACGGGGGCGTTTGCATCATGTAGCACCGGTTATGAAAACTCGGACGATTACAAGGTCGTCGAAGGGACCGATTGCGGGACAGGGTATGAATCGACAGACGAATATAAAATCGTCGAAGGAACTGATTGCGGCGCTGGATACGAGGCTACGGATAATTTTCTTCCCGATTCGGGCGGCTCGCTTTCAGATAATAAAGGGTCATATTCGTATACTTGCAACGTTCCCTGATCGCAAAAAAAATTTTCCGCTTGACTTCATCATTTGACATGTGTTACCTTGACCTCTGAGGCAGGGGAATAAGAAGAAAGGTTTTTTTGTCATGGCCGTTGCCCGCGTAAAATTTCCTGAAATAAATTTGATTATTGCCATGACCGAAAGCGGATTGATTGGCAGTGGCGGCTCGCTCCCCTGGAAATCCAGAATTGACCTTAATTGGTTCAAAAAATGGACTGTCGGGTGGCCGGTGGTTTTCGGCAGAAAAACCGCAGCCTCCATGCCGGTGTTTCCGCTGAGGAACCGTCCTTGCGCTATTGTGTCTAACAAGGGCGAAAACAATGGACCTTTGGTGTTTTCTAGCATTCATCACGCAATCCGGCATTTTCAAAATTTCGACAAGATTTTTATCGCCGGCGGGTCATCATTATATAACAGCGCGTTGCGCGACGTGAAATTGGAAACAAACGAATCAATGATCGATGTCGTGATAAAAACAGAATTTCCCGACGGTTATGTCAATGGGGATACATACCTCGATAAACATTCGCTATCGCTGATTTCGGAAGAATTTTTTTCATTGGTTGATCGCGCCGTCGTGAAATATTTTTCAGAACATAAAATGTATCTTCCCGATGGTAAAATGCCGGACTTACCCGGAGAGGGGTCGCTTGATGTCAAAGATGATGAAACATTGTTTCCGTGGATAAAATTTGAAATCTGGAAACGCAGGAAGATAAAATAAAAAAGGAGCGCGCGATGAAAGCATATCTCGACATATTAAAGAAGATTACCGACACTTGCACGGATGTTCGTCGGAATAGAACCGGAATCCCGGATATAGGTCTCGCGAATGGCGCCGTATTCGAACATGACATGAATAAAGGATTTCCCCTTTTGACGACGAAGAAAATGGGATTGAAAAACATCGCGACCGAATTGGAGTTTTTTATCAAAGGAATCACTGATAAAAAATGGTTGCAAGATAGGCGTTGCAAAATCTGGAACGAATGGGCGAATCCGATAAAGGTCCAGCAAAGATATGATATCGAAGTCAAAAATAATCCGGGGTTATCTGGCGAAGCGTACACTGAACTCAAAAACAAAATTATTGATGACGAGCGGGATGTCGGGCCGATTTACGGCTGGCAGTGGCGTCACTTCGGTGGGGAATACCAATGGGATGAGGCGCGTATCGACAAGGATCCGACAGATAATTTCAATCATGACAAGCCCGGGGTCAATCAATTGGAGCAAGTCATTTACAAATTAAAGAATCAGCCGACCGATCGCCGGATGATCGTCAGCGCATGGAATCCCGTGGATATTCCGAAAATGGGCCTGCCCGCGTGCCACCTGATGCATCAGCTAATTGTCCGCGATGGAAAAATTTCCCTTACATGGGTCCAGCGTTCCTGCGACATGTTTCTGGGTGTTCCGTATAACATAGCAAGCTATGCGCTATTGCTTTTGTTGTATGCCAAAGAAAGCGGGTACCAGCCGCACCTGCTGAAAGGCGAATTGCACGACGCGCACATCTATATGAATCATATCGATCAGGTCAAGGAACAATTGGCGCGCAGGCCAAAGAAACTGCCGATAGTTGAGATACCGGATGAAAATTGGAATGGCATGCTGAATTGGAAAGCCAACGACTTTATTCTTCGGGATTACATTTGTCATGAGGCGATTAAAGGCGCCGTGGCGCGATAAACGATTGACAATATACAATTGAAAATTTACAATTGGCGAAACAAAATTAATCGTAAATGGGGGCGCAAGTTATGCCGGCTAAGAATATGAGTGATTTGGTATCATTGTGCAAGCGGCGCGGATTTATTTTCGGTGGCTCTGAAATCTATGGCGGAATGCAGGGAATTTATGATTTCGGCCCGAACGGTGTGGAGTTGATGAAGAATATCAAGGAAGCATGGTGGAATTCCATGGTGTATCAAAGAGATGACATCGATGGATTGTCCGCCGCTATTCTTTCTCCGCGCATGGTGTGGAAATATTCCGGGCACGAGGGCGTATTCTCCGACCCGTTGGTTATCTGCAAGAAGTGCGGTCACCGCATGCGTCAGGATAAAATGGCGGACCAGACAAAATGCGATAGCTGCGGGTCGAATGATCTGAATCCGCCGATAAATCATTTGCTGATGATGGGACTCGGCGTAGGCGCGGTCGGCCCGGGTGAAATCAATGCGTATCTTCGTCCGGAAACAGCAACGACGACATATACGAATTTTCGAAATGTTTTGGATTCGTCTGGCCGTAAACTTCCGTTCGGATTGGTTCAGATAGGTAAGGCATTCAGGAACGAAATCGCGCCGCGAAATTTTGTCTTTCGCCTGCGGGAATTCGAACAAATGGAAATGCAATATTTTATAAATCCGGCCGACGACGACATGAATTATTGGCAGGAATGGAAAAAGATTCGCATGGATTGGTGGATTAATGTAATCGGCATTCCCGCCAAGTCGCTGCGATTCAAGCCGCACGAAACATTGGCGCACTATGCCAAAGCCGCCGGAGATATCGAATATGATTTTCCCGACGGATTTGACGAGCTTGAAGGAATTCACAACCGTCAGGATTTTGATTTAGGTTCGCACACCAAAAATCAAAGTGAATTCAATATTCGGGCCAATGTGCCGAAAAACAAAGACAGCACGATGAAGCTGAATTATGTCGACGCGCAGACTGGCAAAAGTTTTATACCTTTCGTAATTGAAACTGCGGTCGGGGTGGAACGCGCGATGTTGGCGGTTCTGCTCAACGCGTATACTGAGGAGGATCTTGGCAATGGTAATTCCCGAATTGTTTTGAAAATGAAACCGTCGTTGTCGCCGATAAAGGCGGCCGTGATTCCGCTTGTAAGAAATGTTCCGAAACTGTTGGAAATCGCCGAGACAATAGAAAGGGATTTACGGGCATTATCTCTCGGCCGTATCGTGATTGAAAACAGCGGCAACATCGGGAAGAATTACCGTCGGCATGATGAAATCGGAACACCGGTCTGCATAACCGTCGACCATCAAACGCTGGATGACGGAATGGTGACGTTGCGCGACCGCGATACTATGGCGCAGACGCGTGTTGCGATTGCCGATGTGTCGGCCAAATTGAAGGAGGTCGTAAAATGAATGGGGCAGGTATTGTGATTGATATGGATTCGTCGGAATACAAGTCGGGACATAGAAAGGGGTCTATTGCCGTGACGCATGCCGTAAAGCAGGGCGCGCGTTTGGAAGATATGGATTTACCGCAAATGCAATCGGGTGACAACATAAACAGATATTACGGGTACAAGGATGGATTTTGCGGCGCAATCGCCAGATTGAAAGAATTGAAAAAAATCTATCGAAAGGTCGGCGAAAATAGGTCCGGTATGCGTAACTTCCACAAAAAGAAAGTTAGGGGCAGAAACAGGTAGTCTCTGATTTTTTAGCGAACTTTTTGTCTGTTTTTGCTACTTTTACTTTATCGTGCATTTTTCAACCATTGCATTCAAGGTCTTTCGTTCAAACAGTATTCCGTTTAGCGTTGGCAAGGCGTCGGGATTCTTGTTGTAAAAATCGTAAACCTCGTTTGGATCCGAATGACGTGACGCTTCGGTCCATATCGCGGATTGTAGTTCCCCACGTTCGATTGTAATGCCATTTTGTCGTCCCCATTCGGCCAAAATCAGGCCCAGTTTCACGCGGCGTTCGGCGTCTGCGCGTTTTTCATCGGATTTTTTCCGATTGCGCTGTGCTAGTTCCAATTCCTTATCGACCAGTATTTCCGGCACATTGAATTTTATTTTATCGGCCAAGATATCCAAAAGTTCGTCATGCATTTTGGCCTGGATAGTTTCCGCGTTTTGTTTTTCTAAAATTTCTTTGATATACGCGCGCAATTTTTCAACTGATTCCAATCCGATTACTTTTGCCAAATCGTCATTAAGTGGCGGCGGAACGCCGCGTCGCGCCTCGTTTATTCTGACGCTGAACCGCGCCGGTTTTCCGGCCAGATTTTTCGCGTCGTAGTTTTCCGGAAACCGAACGTCGATGTCGAATTTGTCGCCGATTTTATGGCCGATGATTTGGTCTTCAAATCCGGAAATGAATTGTCCTGATCCCAATTTTAAGTGATGATTTTTCGCCTCTCCCCCGTCGAATTTCGCCCCGTCGACAAATCCGGTGAAATCAATAACGGCAATGTCGCCCGGGGCAAGTTTGTAATCGGAATTTTGTTTTTCAAAATCGCTACGCGCATTGCGGATGTTTTCGATCGCCGTATCAATATCGGAATCTTTGACTTCGATAACTTTTTTTGTCAGAGTGATTTTTTCCAAATCGATTTTTGGAATATCCGGCAGTGTTTCGAATTCTAGCGAATACTCCACATCGTTTCCGGGAATGTATTTATCAAGATTTGCTTTCGGCGCATCGGCCAGTCTGATATTTTTTTCTTTTGCGAATATTTTGATGTCCGCATTTATCAGCTTGTTGATCGCATCTTCCGTCGCATCCGCGCCGTATCGTTGCCGTAAAATATTTAATGGAATATGTCCAGGCCGGAATCCTGCAATTTTGGCCTTTTCTCCGTATTTAGCCAAGAACAGATCGGATTCGCGTCGTACTTCCCCGTCCGTCAGAACACCGGAAACGATATAATGCAAATCTTTGGATTTTTCTTTTTTTATCATTTAATTTGTTCCTTCGTCGCAAATTCGTGACGTGTGATACAGAGCAAAGATATACGGGATTTCAGTCGTAAAATCTGAAACTCGTATCACACAAGATTACCGCTTTCTGAACTGGGTTGAACGACGCGCCTTGTGATGACCGAAATGTTTGCGCTCGACAACACGGCTGTCTCGCGTGAGAAATCCGGCCTTTTTCAGTGCGGGCCGCAGGGCTGGGTCCGCGATTTGCAGTGCTTTTGAGATTCCATGTTTCACCGCCCCGGCCTGGCCAGAAAGTCCGCCGCCCATGACGGTCGCGCGAACATCGTATTGGCCGACAACATTTGCGACGCCGAACGGCTGTTCGATAATCAATTGCAAAACTTTGCGTTTGAAATAATCCGCGAAAGGCCGGCTGTTGATAAGAATTTCGCCTTTTCCGGGCGCAATGTAGACGCGCGCGACAGAATCCTTGCGTTTTCCGGTCGCGTATGTCGCGTTCGTGATTTTCGGGGTCGGAATTTTTTGCGTTTTTTTGGGCATGACGGGCTTTGCGGGCGCGACTTTTTTTACTGCCGTTGTTTTCTTTTCAGGTGTGCTGGCTTTCTTTTGAACGGTGGTTTTTTTTGCTGTTGTTTTTTTTGCTTCTGCCATAATTATGCCCTCTTGTTCTTTTTGTTCATCGCGCCAAAATCGATGATTTTTGGTTTTTGCGCTTCGTGTCTGTGCGTGTCGCCGGCATAAACGTGCAGTTTTGATAAACGCTTGTCGGCCAGTGCCACGCGATTCCGGCGTCCCATCATGCGCTTGACCGCATTTTCAATTAATTTCGTCGGTTTTTCGCTCCGCATTTGGCCCAGCGTGCGTTCGCGCGTGGATCCGATCCATCCGGTATGCCAAAAGAATTTTGTCTTGTCGGCTTTGGCGCCCGTCAGGGCCACCTTGTCCGCGTTTATGATTATTACATTGTCGCCGCAATCCATGTTCGGCGTGTAGGTCGGTTTGTTCTTGCCGCGCAATATCGTCGCGACATGCGCCGCGAGCCGCCCCAAAACTATATTTGTGGCGTCAATCAGATACCATTCGGATTTTAGCTCGCCCGCTTTTAGCGATTTTGTTGTTTTATTGATATTCATAATTTAACCTCTATTCGGCGAATTATATAATAATCCGCCAAAAAGTCAAGAGGTATTATAATACCGTATGTTTTTTAGGCTCTTGATTATACTTTTTGGGGTAGTGTATAATCACTATGACAAGCGGTCCTCGGATGTCTTTGGTTCAAACGCATGATTTAATATGTCATATTTGCGGACTCTCGATATTATCCGCCGGGGAACTTTCAAGGGATCATTATCCGATTCCAAAACGTTACGGCGGATGTGTCACGTTTCCGGCACACAGGTGGTGCGACAATGCGCATGCGCTAAATGGCGCCGAAATAGAAAGGTCGATTGATTTTCTATTTAGTGTCCCGCAAGAAATCCGCAACTCCGAATAGGGAAAGAATCTGATGTTATTTATAGATTTAGTTCGCGGCGATATTCGGGAATACAGGCAAAAAATTATGTTTGATATGATTGTCTATCAATAGGTAAGAGGAGAAACTAAAATGGAAGAAGAAATCATCTATGAATTATATGATTTTGCAATCGGGAATATTTCGTATAAAAATAAGAAACCTTGTCGGGCCGTTGTGATTTCCGATCCATATTATGCCAATTACGAGCTGGATGTGGGGCAAAGTTTGATTCTGCCGATAATCCTGACAGCCTTAATCACCAAGAAAGGCGTCAGGCCGCAGGATGTCCTTTGCGCCGGAACATATTGCGACGATACCGGAATGGCGACGATTTTACGTTATGATAAGAAATTCGATATTTCCCGCGTGCCGAAAATACTCAAAAGGCAAAGAATGATTGACCAGGCATACTTGAAGTCGAATATCTATAACGGCGCCATGATGATTAATTACAATGATTTCTACTATACAAGGTTATCCAATGTCTTTTGAGGGCGAATTAGAAATGCAGAATTTTCCCTTGTATTTCGTAAAACTTCTGCAACAATCCGGACAGATTTGTGGGGGGGCGACATGAAAGTTCACTTCATAGGTATAAATGGTAGCGGATGCTCCGGCGTTGCGATTGTCGCAAAAAAATCGGGATTTGATGTTTCAGGTTGCGACAAAGAGGCCGATACTCCGTATTCCGCGCAACTTGCCGCCGTCGGCATTCCTGTTTTTGTCGGACATGATAAATCGCATGTCGACGATGCCGACATCGTCGCGGTCAGTGCGGCGTTTCTGGAACAAAAGGATAAAGTTGACGAGGTCGAGTTTGCGCGCAAGGCCGGAAAGTTAATGAAATGGCAGGAATTTTTGGGCAGACATATTCTGCCGTCAAAGCGCGTGATCGCCGTCTGCGGCACGCATGGCAAAACAACGATCACCTCGATGGTCGCGCATATTTTAGAGTCTGCTGGCTTTGATCCCACCGCCTTTGTCGGCGCGATTGTGCCAGCCTGGGGATCGTCGAGTCGTTTCGGGGCCTCGGATTGGATTGTGATTGAGGCGGACGAGTATGCCGAAAACTTCGCGTCCTTTCAGCCCGAGATTGCGGTAGTGAATAACCTCGAAATGGAACATCCCGAGTATTTTCGCGACTGGGGGCATTATAAACAAACTTTTGTTAATTTTTTATCAAAGGCAAAAATCGTGGTTTATAATTCGGATGATTCCGGGATTGGAGAAATCATCGATGAAATATCAGCCGAAAAAATTTCATTTTCAGCGAAAGATTTTCCGGATTGGAAAATGGATCTGATTGGCGATCACAATCGGTCAAACGCCATGGCGGCCGTCACAGTCGCGCGAAAAATCGGTATCAGTGATAATGATTCGAAATCGGCCCTTGCTACATTTCGATCGGCTGATCATCGCCTGCAAAAAATTTTCGATGACGGTAATAACATTGTTTATGATGACTACGCCCATCATCACACGCAGGTAAAAAGTTCGCTTGCCGCAGTGCGCGGCGAGTATCCGAATCACAAGATTATTGCTATTTTCGAACCGCATCAAATTTCGCGCTATGTACAAAATACAAAGGCGACCCTTGGGGCGCTGGCCGTTGCGGATTTTGCTGTGGTCGTCGGTTTTTATCTTGGGCGCGAGGCCGGTCTGCCCGTGCCGGATGTGACTGCGGATATAAAAGCCCTTGGGATTGGAAACATAAAATTTATTTCGGATCCCATAGCGGCGACCGATTTCGTCAAATCGCATTTCGCCGATAAGACCGTAGTTGTCGTCATGGGGGCCGGCCGGTCGTATAAAATCAGCGAAATGCTCAAAAAAAATCTTGAAGATAATCCCGAAAAATAAAACAAAATATGCGCGCGTTGCAGTTATATTTTTAATTTGCGAGTTCGCAGGGCGATTTATATACTTGCTTTTTATAAAAAATCTGCCATAATCCTTGGGCTTTGCGGGGCGCGACGCAGAGCAGTTTGAATAACCCGCGCAAGACCTTTGATTTTTTGCAAGGCAAAAAATCAGAGTTACGAGTTGCGAGTCGTGAGTTGTTGCATTGTCGTTTAACTCCGAACTCCAAATTCTGAACTCTGCAAAGCCGAACCGGTTTTGCGAACGGCTAACTTTGTGTATATTTTTTATGAAAGATTTATCCAAAGATTTATTTAATCCAATTACGAACGAAGATTTTGGCGCGATGTTTGATGGCGCGTATGGCGCGCAGGAAACCCTGCAAGGCTATGCGACCAAGGGGACAATCAAAGACATCATTTCCGATTTCGTTCTGATAGATGTCGGCCTTAAATCCGAAGGCCGCGTGCCTTTGAAGGAATTCGGATCCAATCCGCCAAAGGTTGGGGACATCGTAGATATTTTTGTAGAGCGCTATGAATCGCGCGAGGGCACTGCGGTTTTGTCTTATTCCAAAGCGCGCGCGGAAAAGGCGTGGAAAGAACTGGAAACCCTGGTTGCGGAAGGCGTTGATCCGGAAGGCGTCATAACCGAGGCCGTTCGCGGCGGATACACTGTCGACATCAACGGCGTTTTTGCGTTCATGCCCTCGTCGCAGGCCGACAATCGGCCGATACGCGACGCAAAGTCCCTGCTGGGCGTGCGCGATAAATTCCGCATACTCAAAATGGACGCGCTGCGCACAAACGCCATCGTGTCGCGTCGCGCGATTCAACAGGATTCCATGGCAGAACAACAGGCGGAGGCGCTTAAAAACATCACGCTCGGCGCCGTGGTTGAAGGAACAGTCAAGAATATAACCGAATACGGGGTATTCGTTGATTTGGGCGGAATCGACGGATTGCTGCATGTCACCGATTTATCGTGGCGGCGCGTGAATCATCCGCGCGAAATTGTGCATGTCGGACAGAAGATAAATGTGAAGGTCATACAGTTTGATCCGGAATCGCATCGCATTTCTTTGGGAATGAAGCAGCTTGAAGAGGATCCGTGGGATAATGCCTCGCGCGCGTTCAACGTTGGCGATATCGTGAACGGTCGCGTGACTTCGCTGGCCGACTACGGCGCGTTCATTGACATGGGTAATGGAATAGAAGGGCTGGTTCACAATTCTGAATTATCATGGACGAATAGGAATATTCCGTCGTCAAAAGTTTTGAAAAGCGGTCAGGATGTGTCGGTTATCGTTTTGGGAATCGACAACGAGAAAAGACGCATTTCTCTTGGGTATAAGCAGACGCAACCGAATCCATGGAAAGAATTTTCCGAAAAGCATAGCACGGGCGACGTTATAACCGGCAGAATCAAGAATGTCACGGAATTCGGTTTGTTCATAGGAATCACGCCGGAGTTGGACGGAATGGTGCATATTTCCGACATATCGTGGGACAAGCTCGATGAAGAGGAACTTAAAAGATACGTCAGGGATGTCGAGGTCACGGCAAAGATTCTGGACATCAATCCGGAAAAGGAACGTATCACGCTGGGAATAAAGCAGTTGACCGATAACAGCGGCGTCGGAAAAGTGGCCATTAAAAAAGGCGCGGTAGTTTCCGGAACCGTTTCCGAAGTAACGCCGGATGAATTGATTATCGATCTTGGCAATGGCGGAAAGGGCACGATTCGTCGCACTGATTTATCAATGGATAAAGACGAGCAGTCGACCGCGAAGCGCAAAGTCGGCGAAACGATCGAGGCGTCAGTTGTGTCGGTCGACGGAGATGTCGTTAAGCTTTCAGTCCGCGCGTTGCAGGCGGCGATTGAGAAAAAGGCGGTCAAGGAATACGCGAAGGGCGAGGATTCCGGCGCCGTTCTGGGCGACATTCTTGGCGCCGCGATCGAAAGGTCGAAGAAATAAAAAACGCGCTTCGGCGCGTTTTTTATTGCGGAAATTGAAATCCTGTTTTTTTGTGATATAATCCTTCAAAAAGGATAAGGCATGTCTTTGATTCCCATGGTTATTGAGGAAACTCCAAAGGGCGAGCGGTCGTTTGATATTTATTCAAGGCTTCTCAGGGACAGGATTGTCATGCTGTCCGGCGAAATCGAAATGGGCATGGCGAACACAATCATCGCCCAGCTACTGTTGCTAGAATCCGAGAATCCCAATGCCGATGTTATGATGTATATACAATCCCCCGGCGGCTCGGTCGACGCCGGATTCGCGATTCTGGACACGATGAAATACATCAAGGCGCCGGTTTCGACGATCGGAATCGGAATGGTCGCCAGCATGGCGTCGATTCTGCTTGCGGGCGGCGAAAAAGGAAAGCGTTTCGCGTTGCCGAACACGCGCATTATGATTCATCAGCCGCATGGCGGGGCGCAGGGACAGATTACTGACATGGAGATTCAGATAGCCGAGGGGAAAAAGGCGAAGGAAAAAGCAATCAAGGAATTATCGAAGTTCACCGGAAAATCCGAAAGCGAATTGTTTGACGCGATGGAGCGGGACAATTACATGTCGTCGGGCGAGGCGAAGTCATTCGGCCTGATAGATGATGTTTTGGAAAGAAAATAAATATTATCATAAAATATTTTGAGGAGAAAAAATGTCAGACGATAAAAAGAATATTGACAGGCCGTCCCAGGATTTTTGCTCGTTCTGCGGAAAGCAGATGCACGAGGTGAAGCGTCTGGTGTCGGGTCAAAATGTCTGTATATGCGACGAGTGCATAGAATTATGCAATGACATGCTGAATGATGAAAAGAATCAAATCGTCATGCGCGACGCGTCGTCTCTGCCCACTCCTAAAAAGATTTATAATGTCTTGAACGAGTATATTATCGGTCAGGAAAATGCAAAGCGGGTCCTGTCGGTCGCGGTTTACAATCATTACAAGCGGCACGGGGCGGGATTAAAAAGCGATATCGAGATTCAGAAATCAAACATATTGATGATTGGGCCGACCGGAACGGGAAAGACGCTGTTCGCGCAGACCCTTGCGCGGCTGCTGAACGTGCCGTTCGCGATCGCGGATGCGACGACGCTGACCGAGGCCGGCTATGTCGGCGAAGATGTCGAAAATATTCTGACGCGCTTGGTTCAGAACGCGAATTTTGACGCCGATCGCGCGGAAAAGGGAATCATTTATATAGACGAGATTGATAAAATTTCGAGGAAATCAGAAAATCCGTCGCTGACGCGCGACGTGTCGGGCGAGGGCGTGCAACAGGCGCTGTTGAAACTTATCGAGGGCACAAAGGCCGGCGTTTCGCCGAGGGGCGGCCGAAAACATCCGCAAGAAGGCACGATGGAGATTGATACGACGGGGATTTTATTTATCTGCGGCGGCGCGTTCGACGGCCTGGCGAAAATCATCGCGGGTCGCCGGGCCGGTCGCGCGGCCATCGGATTCGGCGCAAAAGTTCAGGCGAAATCCGAACGCGTTGAGTCGACAAGTTATTCGGATGTGGAGCCCGAGGATTTGGTTAAGTTCGGAATAATCCCGGAATTGGTTGGACGTCTGCCCGTCATCGCCAGCCTCGACGCTTTGGACGAGGACGCCCTGTTAAAAATTCTGACCGAACCGAAAAATGCAATCGT
Organism: Rickettsiales bacterium; assembly: GCA_031278055.1. GTDB lineage: Bacteria > Pseudomonadota > Alphaproteobacteria > Rs-D84 > Rs-D84 > JAISGC01. The sequence continues at coordinate 15,582 of JAITLD010000030.1, forward strand.
CCGCCAGTATCAGGCCCTGTTTGAGATGGAAGGTATTAAATTGATTGTGAAAGAGGACGCGATGCGCGAAGTTGCAAAGCAGGCAATGGCGCGGAAAACCGGAGCGCGCGGATTGCGCTCGATTTTGGAAAAAGTTCTGCTGGGACCGATGTTTGAAGCGCCGGACGTCGAAAACTTGAATGAAATCGTAATCGACGCCGATGTCGTTCGCGGTAAAAAAAATCCCATTCTGGTGTTTGCTGAAAAACAGAAAGCCGCATAATTTTTACAAGCATGAAAAAAATAATTGCATTCTTTGCCGCCATTGCTTTTTGCGCCCGCGCGTCGGCTTTTGACTTGCTCGAAAATGTCGGCGATTTGCTGCAATTCGCGGTGCCCGCTTACGCGCTCGGCATGACAATGAACGAGGCCGATTGGCAGGGATCGCGGCAATTCGGATATTCCTATGGCGCGACGATGGCGACGACATACGTGTTGAAGCATATCATTCGTGAAAGACGCCCGAATAAAGTCAATTACCAATCGTTTCCATCCGGACACACGGCGTCCGCTTTTTCCGGCGCTACGTTTATCCATCGGCGTTACGGGTTTCGCCGCGCCATCGTGCCGTATGTTCTGGCGGGTCTGACTGGAATATCGCGCGTTGAATCCAGATGGCATTATATGGATGATATTTTGGCGGCTGCGGCGATCGCGGGGATTTACTCGTATTTTCTGGCGGATTACAATGTTCGGGTTTCTCCGACTGACGGCGGCGCGCGTTTGGATTTTAATATAAAATTCTGATTTGACAAAATTGGTAAAATACCCTAAAATCATCCGCGTTATGATAAACGTCAGCATTGATTTGGACAACACTCTGTTTGATATGGAGCCGCTTTATAAGATGGCTTTCAGAGAAACTGGCTTTCCGTATACTCCCGCAACAAAATGGGATCTTTACAAAGTTTATCCGACTCGGGTCGCCGACAGGCTGGTCGAATTATTTAAATCCGAGCATCTTTATAAAAATCCGCTGCTGGACGAAAAGATCCCCGTTGTCGTAAATCGGGTCTATAATTCAAAAATGTTCAAGGTTCATTATGTTACCGAGCGTTTTGTAAAAAATCCCGAGAAAACTTTTAATCAATTAAAATCCGCCGGTCTGCCGTGCGCGCGGGAAGATGTGTTCGACATGCCGGCCCCAAAAGTCGAGGTGCTGAAATCAATCGACTCGCACGTTCATTTTGACGATTCGCCGAATATCATCAGCGATTGCATAAAGCATGGCGTGAGGTGCGTGATGATAAGCAATGACAAGACTCTTTACAACCATGAACTGCGCGGGCATGTAATATGGTTTCCAAATATAATGACCGCATTAAATCAAATGTGTCCGGTGAAATAAGGACCGATAGGTTTCGGGGTGGACAAAGTAGATAAATTTCCCGACAAATCACTTTTCAAGCGCTTTGATTCCGGGCAAGGATAGCCCCTCTATGAATTCCAGAAATGCGCCGCCGCCGGTCGAAACATAGCTCATTTTATCTTTTATTCCAAGCGCTTCCAGCGCCGCCGCCGTGTCCCCACCGCCGATAACCGATTCAAGTTCGCCGGATTGTGTTTTGTTTGCGATAAAATTTGCGAGCGCAAAGGTTCCGGCGCTCCATGTCGGCTGCCATTCGGCCATTCCGACAGTCCCGTTCCAAACGATTGTTTTTGCCCCATCTATCGCCCGTTTGAATATGGCGATTGATTCCGGCCCCTCGTCCATGATTATATCGTCCGGCAGAATATCGTCGAACATTTTATCAACCCGTGTTGCGGAGACGTCGAAAGTTTTTCCAACGCCTTTTGAATCCGGCAGAATTATCTTGTCGCTATATTCTTTCATTATTTCAAGAATAGGGGCTTTTAGCGACGGGTCATATAGCTGGTCGCGCGCATTTCCGCCATTCGCGATTCTGAAACTGGTGCCGAGCCCGCCCGCGATTATGAGTTTATCGCATAATTTCGCCAATGATTTTATCACGCCGATTTTGCTTGCGACTTTCGCGCCGCCGATTATTCCGACCAGCGGGCGTTTCGGATTTTCCATCAGGTTTGACAGCGCCGCGATTTCGGACGACAAAAGTTCGCCGGCGAACGACGGAAGATAGTTTGTGATTGCCTCGACAGACGCGTGCGCGCGGTGCGATACCGCGAAGGCGTCATTTACGTAATAATCGAATCCGTCCGCAAGTTTTCGCGCGAATTCTAGATCGTTTGATTCCTCGCCGGAGTGAAAGCGCAGATTTTCGAGCAATGCGACATCTCCGTTTTTCATTTCAGATAAAAAATCGCGACCCAGGCAATCGGTTTTGAATAAAACCGGCTTGCCAAGCAGTTGTTCCAATGCCAAAGCGACGGGACATAGCGAGAGTTCGGGATTTTCTTTGCCTTTCGGTCGCCCCAGGTGCGACATGATGACGATTTTCGCGCCGGTGGCGGAAAGGGCGCGTATTGTCGGCAAACTTTGCTCGATTCGGAACAGGTCCGTAATGGCGTTGCCGATGATTTGCACATTGAAGTCATCCCTTAGCAAAACATATTTTCCGGTAAGATTTTTTAATTCGTGGAGGGTATGGATATTCATGATTTCATTCTTAATTTTTCTTTGGTTGGAAAAACGCCCCCGGAAAGATTGGCGGAGTCCTTTTTTATGCTATTGCGCGTATTTCTTGCGATTTGTAATCAAACGGAATAATTTTGTCGAGCTCGTTTTGTATTTCACGTTGGGAAATCAACATATCGTAATGCTCCTGCAAACGGAGAAAATATCCCTGCGACAAGCTAAAAAATCTCGTCAGGCGCAAATCAGTATCTACGGAGATTCTGCGCAATCTGTGGATAATTCCATGAATGCGGTTGGCCGGGACTCTAATATTATCCGCCAGGGCGTTCATAGATATACCCAGAGGTTCCATGAATTCATCACGTAAAATATCGCCCACGTGTTCTACATCGACATATTTGGAATCAATATATTTTTTCATGATTCTGATCCGTTAATTTTTTTTATTTTTAATATTATGTATTATGTAACATGTAATGTCAAGTTGTTTATTTTATATTTTATTCTTTTATGGTAGTCAATTATTTCAACGTCATGATAATTACCATTCTTGATTGAAAAACAAATCCGATATTTATCATTTATTCTTATACTGTATTTTCCCTTTCGGTCGCCGGACAGCTTTTCGAAATGATTCGACAAAGGGACAAGCAAGTCCTGCAAGCTTTCCGATGCATTCAGCATATTTAATTTTCTGAGAGTGAATTTTTGAATCTCAAAAGGTAGCTTTTTAGAGCGTAATCCGCAGAATATCGTTTCTGTTTCCGAATTTGCAAAAGTTGCAATATTTTTCAGCATGGGTAAACTATAAAAATGTTAGCGGAAAAAAGCAAACTCTTTTTTCCGGATGAAATTCTGATATGTAAAAAAAACGCTTGCATTGCCGATGTGAAATTGAAATAATCACGATGTATCCGAAAGGAGACCGAGAACTAAGAAATCTCGTTGACAAGTGTGCTTGGATAGGCACAAAAAATAAATTATCCCGCTTATGGCGGGATTGCGATGTCATATATTGAAAGCATCGCGATCGTCTTGTCACGATCTTCTTAGAATCCCGCCACCTTTCAGAAAATGTTTTCGAAAATAAATTCAACCGAAAGGTGCGCGATATGAAAAAAATCATAAT
>JAITLD010000058.1 GCA_031278055.1 Rickettsiales bacterium
CGCGGACGACCATTTTTTAGCGCAGAAATAACGTCTCAGAAATCTAATCTTTCTCTTGGCTTTAGAAAGGGAATACCAGAACATGTTTTTGCCTTATGGAGTAATTTTCAACAGTTTCAGACCGAATAAATAAAAATATCGGCAGTTATTCTGTTTTGTTATTATTTTTCCAATTGGAATTGCGCCAAACAATCTTAACTTTCTCACAGTTGTGGACCTGACAACATGACCGATGTTATTCTCCATGATGAATTTATCTCTAATTTTTTCGGCCCATTTAATACCATCATCTCTTATCTTATTATTTATACCAGACTGTCTCATTATTGATGAAGGACGATACCTAATGTAATAATAAAATGCATCTGGCACAGTCATAATCAAATTTGCCGCCTTTACTACGGGAAATATGAATGCTAAATCTTCACCGGCGTATATTCCTTCAACAAAGCGGAATTTGTTTGAGGTAAGGAATGTCCTTCGAAACAAATACCTCCAAACAGAACAGTATTTCACGCATTTCGTGGTGCAAATTTTTTCTTTCAGTGACACTAACGCACGTGAATCACGATATGAAATTTCTATATTTCCATTGCTATCGATAATTCCACCAGTCACCATATCGGCATTGGCATACTCCGCAGTAGCAACCATTTTTTCGTAATAATTCAAGGAAACATAATCGTCGGAATCCATAAAATGGACATATTTTCCACGCGCAACTTTCAACCCAGAATTTCTTGCTGCCGACACGCCTGCATTTTTTTGCCGGATGATTTTAATTCGTTTGTCTTTCTTTGCGAATCCATTAAGAATTTCAAGCGAATTATCCGTGCTGCCGTCATCAACGCAGATAATCTCCAATTTTTTGCACGTTTGCAGGACCAGCGAACCTAGGCCCTGTGGCAAATATTCTTCCACATTGTAAACCGGAATCACCACCGACACAAGAGGCGTATTCTTCATAATTAATTCCATTTCGTTGCAATAAATGATAGCACGAGAACAATTTAATGGCAACAATTATTTTGCGTTGTATCCGGAACATCGTCTTATAAAACTACGTATCACGGCATTAACAAGATGAAAGCGATTCATGTTCAACTGACTCAAAACTAACTTCTCAATATATTTATCCGACAACAACTCCGAATGTGTCCGGCGCATTATCCTGGTTTTTGTATCGTATGAGCCGCAGGTAACAAAAAGCTCTGGCGTCACACCCATTTCTTTTATTTTGTCGTGCAATTCGCCAATACCTCCGGCTACAACTATGTGTTTTCCGCAAAACTCTTCTCTTAATACAACAAATCTAGCTATCAATTGATTTCCTCTGAATAAATACATATTATGCTATGCTCCTATTGTATGTTTTTTTATCCATATTCACAATAAAAAAATAGTAAAATAATTTTTTATGATATAATCCGGCCATGTCCAGAAAAATCGCGCTTTCGGCGGAACAAGAGGCGGCGGTACAGCCGACCCTCAATGTCGTCGTTCAGGCCAATGCCGGAACCGGAAAGACTTTCGTTTTGGTACAGCGGCTTCTTCGCATATTGTTCCGCGAATGCGGCGCGACCGGCGAAATTCCAACCGGAATATTATGCCTGACATACACGAATGCGGGCGCCGCGGAAATGAGAAACAGAATTTTAGCGGCCGTTATGGAATGGGCTCAGGCGGATAATGAAGAATTACGGGACTTGTTGGACGGAATTGCCCTTAATAATCCGCCGACGGACGAAGACCTTACAATTGCGCGAAAAATATTTTATGATTTCATCGACAATCCCGTAGCGTTGAAAATTCAAACTATCCATAGTTTCTGCGAGGATATCTTGCGACGGTTTCCAATCGAGGCGAATGTTCCGCCCGCATGGAGATTGGTCAGCGGAACGGAACATGATAGGCTTCTAAAAGACGCTTTTGCCGAATTAATAAACCATCCGCAATCTGATATTGTCTCCGAAGCATTCGATAATGTTTTGGATTCAACATCCGAATACTCGCTGGACGGTCTATTAAAATCAATCATAGGGCAATATGGACGTATTTTATCATTGAAGCAAAATAATAAATCAATCGATTATTTTATTGAAAAGACAAAAAAATTTTTGAATTTGACAAACCGGCCGCCAAATCCGGATTTCGACGGAGATATAGAAACAATCCTGATCAAAACTGGCGATGTCAGAAAAAATTTATCCCCCGAATTAAAACTTGTCGCAACCGCGGTCCGCGAATACGACCAATACGGTAAAAATTTAAAAATTTTTCGAAATTCCATCGACTTCCTGACATTATGCGACGCATTCGCCGACAAATACGTCGAATTGAAAAACCGGCGCGGCCTTTTGGATTTCGACGATATGCTGCACAAAACTATGTTGTTGTTTTCAGACCAGAAAACTATGGGGCAGATTCTGTCGCAACTGGACTTTAATCTGCGGCATATTCTCGTCGACGAATCGCAGGACACCTCGCCGTTGATGTGGGATATAATTTTCAGAATGCTCGATGACTTTTTCACAGCCGGAGAAAAACAAAACCCAAGGACGCTGTTCGTAGTAGGCGACATAAAGCAATCGATATTCTCATTCCAGGGCGCCAATCCGGACGAGTTCGCCTCAATCCCTAAAAAAATCGCAAATACGGCCGCGGGCGGCTTGCGGCAATCCCAGACCGTTCCACTGTCTGAATCCCGCCGCGCAACCCGGGCGGTGCTTGATGTTGTGGACTTTTTCTTCAACAGAGCAAATCTGCCGAATTTTCCAAAAGACATAAAGCATAAATGCTGGCGCAATGATGATTTTGGATTGGTTGAAATAAATCCGCTATTCCGAAAAAAAGACGATAAAGAATCAACCGCGACGCGAAAAAAATATATAAAAAACATTGCGAATAAAATTGAATCGTTAATAAAAGACGAAAACATTTCCGAAGACGAAATAATGGTATTGATTCAAAGAAGAAATCCTTTCTCTGAAATGTTGATTCGCGAGCTGAAAATTAAAGGCATACAAACCGCCGGCTCTGACCAGATAATCTTGTCAAATTTTCCAGCCATTCGCGATTTACTGAATCTGATTCGTTTCGTTCTTAACCCGAATGATACGGAAAATGATTCCTCCCTGGCATTTGTATTACGCAGTCCCATTTACAGATGGACAGAAAAAGAACTTTATGATTTATGCGCGGATAGGGACCGCGGTCGGCCATTGTTTTCAACATTGGCCGCAAAGCGACCAGACGTTCATTCCGAATTGTCGAAAATCATCGAAATGGCCGGTTTGCCGCCGTATAGTTTCATGTCGGAAATCATGAACATGTATCGTCCCGGGATTATTTCCGCGCTTGGGCGTCCGGCAATCGAGCCGCTGGACGAATTCATGACCTTATGCCTGTCATACGAGCGCACTAAAAACGGGGGACTGGCCGGCTTCCTGCGATGGTTTTTGGATGGAGAAAATAAAATCAAGCGGGATATGGAGCAGGGCAAGGGCGTCAGAATCCTAACCGCCCATTCGTCCAAAGGATTGGAATCATCGATTGTATTTCTGATCGACACGACGAAAAATCCGCATAGCACGACAAAAGCGCAGATTTTCAGTGTGTTGAACATAGACAATGATGTATTTGTGTGCAGGACGGGCGATGTAGGCAGCGAGGAATATAAAACAGCGAAGGAAATTGATTTGCAAAAACGATATGAAGAATACTGGCGCCTGCTGTATGTCGCAATGACGCGCGCGCGCGACAGGTTATACGTATTCGGTTGCGAAGAGCATAGGACAAACGAATCATGGCATTCTAAATTATATGAAATACTGAAAGATATGCCGGATGTAAAAGTGTCTGACGATGGAACCATAACATTTTCAATCGGACCTACGGTAAATGTTGGAATAACGAAGCAACAAAAAAACGCAAAAGGAGTTAAGAAACATATCTTAAGATTTCAGGATAACACATTGAAAGAACGGAATATCGTCAAAAACGAAACCGGAACAAAGATTTCCGACTTTCTGGTGAATTTCAATAAAAGGTTTGCAAAGAAAACCGGTTTGGACATGCACAAAAAATTGCAATTTCTCAATATGAATGACAACAGCGAACTGGCGGATAAAATAAGGCAAAATCCCGTTCTTGCGAAATTTTGGGATGAGAACTCCAAAACCGAAGTTCCACTGGCCGGAAAAATTGATGGAAAATTTTATTCATTCAGAATCGACCGGATGACAAAAAACGATGACGAGATTTCGTTCCTTGATTATAAAACAGATTCGACAAAAAAAAGACGCGACGAATATATTGGAAAACTGAAAAAATACGGGACGCTCTTATCGCAAATTTATCCCGATAAAAAAATTATCGGTTATATTCTGTGGCTACATAGTTGGGAATTAGAAGAATTGGAACATATTAACGGCCGCGATTTTCAGACCGATTGAAAACAACGCGATTATTCCGATTGAAAAAGAAATGAAATATCCTTATAATTGCCGCATGCTGACACGGTTGTATGTTTCTAATATTGTCTTGATTGACAAACTGGAATTGGATTTCTCCGGCGGATTGTCCGTAATGACCGGCGAGACCGGCGCCGGAAAATCGATTCTGTTGGACGCGCTTGCGCTTGCGCTCGGCGACAAGGCCGACGCGGACCTTATCCGCGCGGGCTGCACATCCGCGACTGTGGTCGCGGAATTCGACGGCGCGACTTTATTGAAGCGTATCTTGACGCTCGATGGAAAATCCAAATGCTATATAAACGACGAGCCCGCAACGCAGAAAGCATTGAAAGAATTAGGCGACAAGATGGTCGAAATCCACGGGCAATTTGCAAACCACAGCCTGCTGGATGAAAAGACGCACATTCATTCCCTGGACGCGTTCGGAACATCCGCTAGCCCAGAAATGACAAAATTATTGGCGCAGGTTCGGACGGCCTACGGCGAATTGCGCGACGCCGAGAAACGTTTGGCCGAAATGCGAGAACACGCCAAAAAATCTGCCGAAGAGCGCGAATTTTTGGAACATAATGTCAAGGAACTCGAAGCCCTGAAACCGCGCGCCGGCGAAGAGGCGCAACTGGCGGATATGCGCCGACAAATGATGGATATGGAAAAAAATGCCGGTACTCTGAAAGACGCGCTGAACGTCTTGGAGCAGGGAAGCATGGCTGAAAAAATTTTCCAAACCGCGCATATTTTGGAACGAGCTAAATCATACCAAGAGCAAATTGATAAACTGTATGAAATTGGCGGAGCATTGCAAGAAATCGCGGAACAAATCGCGCCGAAAGACGGGTTTGACGCGGCTGATTTGGAGACGGCCGAAGAACGCCTGTTCGCGTTGCGCGCAGCGGCGCGCAAACATCGCACGGATGTCGACGGGCTGCCGGCGGAACTTGAAAACATGCGCGCGCAATTGAAAGCCATCGATGATTCCGGAGTCATGCTGAAAAAATTAGAGAGCGAGGCGGATTCGAAAAAATCAGACTATGAAAAACTCGCCCATGCCTTAACACGGGAACGTATTGCCTCTGCGGGAGAATTATGCCGAATGATTAAAAATGAACTGCCCGACCTGAAACTCGGCCAGGCGGATTTCACCGTTGACATAAAACCATCCGCGCCGTCAATGAACGGAAGCGATTCCGTCCGCTTCATGATAAAAACGAATCCGGGAATGCCGTTCGCCCCGCTGGATAAAATCGCAAGCGGCGGAGAATTGGCGCGATTAATGCTGGCTCTGCGCGTCGTATTAATGCACGGCACGCGGACATTGATATTCGATGAAATCGATACGGGTATCAGTGGCGCGACTGCGGCGGCGGTGGGGCTGCGGCTTGCGAAACTAGCACAATCGCAGCAGGTCATTGTTGTCACGCATTCAGCGCAAGTCGCGGGATACGGCGACACGCATTTTTTGATTTCAAAAATCACAGACGGAAAAACAACCTCGACCTCGGTTAAAGAAATAACGAATGAGGAGCGCACGCATGAAATCGCCCGCATAATCAGCGGAACAAAAATCACCGGCGACGCGATTGCCGCCGCGAAAACATTGCTCGGACATTAGGGCTATCGAGCTTGCGTTTTCAAATTAGCTATTCGTCTCCCCTTGAAATCAATTTTCCGTTCACTATATAGTGTGTGAAAAAATTCCGGACAGACACGCTTGTCTGCCGGCAAAGCAACAAAAGGATAAAAAAATGGCGAAAGTTTTAGGAATAGATTTGGGAACTACGAATTCGGCGATGGCGTTTATGGACGGAAGCGAGCCGAAAATAATCGAAAACGCCGAGGGACAGCGGACAACACCATCTGTTATCGCATTCTCTGCGAACGGGGAGCAGCTGGTTGGCATAACCGCAAAAAACCAAGCGGTGACGAACCCAGCCAATACAATTTACGAAATCAAACGATTAATGGGATTGCGTTTCGATTCCCCGGAAGCGAAGGAAATTCAAAAACACGTTCCTTACAAAATCGTTGCGGGCGACAATGGAGACGCTTGGGTCGATATCGATGGAAAAAAATACGCGCCCTCGCAAATCAGCGCCTTTATTCTGGGAAAGTTGAAAAAAGATGCCGAAGCTTATTTGGGCGAAAAAATAACCGACGCTGTCGTCACGGTTCCGGCTTACTTTAACGATTCGCAGCGGCAGGCGACCAAAGACGCCGGAAAAATCGCCGGTCTGAATGTTCTGCGCATAGTGAACGAACCGACGGCGGCGGCGCTGGCGTATGGCTTGGATAAAGATAAAAAGGGAATCGTCGCGGTTTATGACCTTGGAGGGGGAACTTTCGACATATCGATTCTCGAAATAGTAGACGGGGTATTCGAGGTGAAATCCACGAATGGCAACACCATGCTGGGCGGGTCGGATTTCGACGCGCGTATTTTGAAACATTTAATCGATGAATTCAAAGCGGCGAATGGAATAGATTTGTCAAACGACAAGCTGGCGTTGCAGAGATTAAAAGAGGCGGCGGAAAAGGCGAAAATCGAATTGTCGTCGAAAACAACCGCGGAAATCAATCTTCCGTTCATCACGGCGGACTCATCGGGACCCAAGCATTTCAATACAACACTGTCCCGCGCAAAATTGGAATCTCTGGTTATCGATTTAATCGAGAAGACGATCGAGCCGTGTAAAAAAGCGCTGGCAGACGCGAATGTCGATAAAAAATCGATTAGCGAGGTGATTTTAGTGGGCGGACAGACCCGTATGCCAAAAGTAATCGAAACTGTCAAAGAATTCTTTGGCAGAGAACCGCACAAAGGTGTAAATCCGGACGAAGTGGTCGGATTAGGCGCGGCAATCCAAGGCGGAGTCTTGAAAGGCGATGTAAAAGACGTATTGCTTCTGGACGTTACCCCGTTGTCGCTTGGTATTGAAACATTGGGCGGCGTGTTCACGCGTCTGATAGACCGCAACACTACTATTCCAACCAACAAATCCCAAGTATTCAGCACTGCCGAAGACAACCAATCGGCCGTAACTATTCGAGTTTTCCAAGGAGAACGCGAAATGGCCGCGGACAACAAACTGCTCGGCCAATTCAATTTGGAAGGAATCGCGCCCGCGCCGCGCGGAATGCCGCAGATAGAAGTATCATTCGACATCGATGCGAACGGAATCGTAAAGGTTTCGGCAAAGGATAAAGCCACCGGAAAAGAACAACAGATTTCCATAAAATCGGATGGCGGGTTGTCTGAGGAGGAAATCAAGCGTATGATGGACGAAGCGACCGCAAACGCCGAACAAGACAAGAAAAAGCGCGAATTGGTTGATGCGAAAAATACCGCCGATACCAGCATTTTTGCGATTGAAAAATCGTTAAAAGAACATGGTGACAAGGTTGACCAAGCAACCAAAGATGCGATTGAGGTCGCAAAAAAATCATTGGCTGACGAAATCGCAAAGCCCGACGCCACGGCGGAATCGCTGAAAGAAAAAACTGAAAAACTTAACGAAGCGGCGATGAAACTGGGCGAAATCGTCTATAAGGCCGCGCAAGAAGCCGCATCCAAAAGCGACGACGACAAACCGAATGGCAACGCCACGGACGCCGACTTCACAGAAAAGAAATAATCGTAAAAAACGCGCCCGCGGGCGCGTTTTTTTTAGCAGAGCTAAATTATGCAAACGAATATTCATCGTCATCAAAGTCTTCCATCAGACTTCTTACCGCGCGACCTATTTGAACGTTTATTTCCAATTTATTTTTTGCTTTTTTATCCATAATTAAACCGACGTATTTTTCAAAAATATCCGCGTCCGCATTGGTCATAAAGTCAATGAAGCACGCGGCATTTCTCCTGAAATGTTGCACCATTTTTTCCGCAAATTCCATAATATCTTTATTCTGTTTTGACATAATTATCTCCTTTGTTTTTTTTTATAAAAAGACGCCAAAATTTTTTGGGCGGCAAAAGGTCAGAAACTATCCAGACAAATAGCTATGTGTTTTTAACACATGGCTCAGTCCTCCAAACAAAGCAGAAGTTTTATGTTCGCGCGTCTAGGGAGATTTCTGATCCTCGGCACGGCAACAGCCAATGCTAGATTGATTATAAAATATTTGTTTATAAAACACAATTGAAATAAACAAAAACATTATTAAAAAACGGAAAGAATAATAGTCGACTTAAAGCGAACAATAAAAAAATGATTCTGGACATGATGTGATTCTTTCTGATACTATTCCTGTATTATGTCGATACAAATTCAAGATTACGAGGCGAGACTGACCGAAACCGAAGACGAGCGACGATTAGTCCGCCGATTGAGATATAAATGTTTTGTCGAAGAAGAGGGCGCGTCGGTAATTCCCGAGATGAAAAGACTCCGCGAGGAATGGGACGAGTTTGACGTCCGCGCCGATTATATGGTCGTATTTCACAAAAAGAAAGTTGTAGGGACCTATCGGATAATTACGCGGGAGATTGCTAAAAAAAGCGGATTTTATACGGAAACCGAGTTCAATCTAAAAAAAATCAAACGTGTTCGCAAGCATATTGCCGAGATGTCGCGCGCCTGCGTGGATTCAGAGTATCGCGATAACGCCATGGTGATACGAATGCTATGGATGGGCCTCGCCGAATACGTCAAGCAAAAAAACATAAAACTCTTATTTGGTGTGGCATCGTGGCATGGGGCGAATCCGAATGCGTCGGCTCAGGCATTATCATATCTGTATTACAAACATCTCGCGCCGCCGTTATTACGTCCGGCGGTGATAACAAAAAATTTTGCGAAAGGCGTCGACAAGAAATTGGGCAAAATGAATCTGTTGCCCAGAAAAGCAGTTTCCGAAAACTTAGCGTTTGCACAGATGTCGCCACTAATCCGCGGATACTTACGCCTCGGGGCGGAGTTTGGACGCGGCGTGTTCGTCGACCGTCCGTTCAACACATACGACGTATTTGTGATTCTTAGAATAAAAAAATTGGCCCCCACTTATAGACGGCATTTTATGGGCGAATAACTATAATATTTATGATTATAGCTCTTATAAATAATCAAAGCACATCGTTTTCGTAATAGCGGTATAGTTCTTTCATTACAAAATTGAACAATTTTCCAGAAAAACCCATATTTTTGATTTCCTCAAATTTATACGAGTACGGCAGCGCAGAAAATAGGACGTATTCCGTAATATAGCGGAAGACGGATATCTCCTCTTGCTGGCTCAGCGTGCGGGGGGCGTATGGCAGATGAAACACCTCATTTCTAACGCTGTTGTCGATTTTTCCCAAAATTGTATCGACAATTTTTTGGGAATAAGGCAGGCCTGCTATTTCCGGAAAGCCCCTGAAAAATGAATCTATCAGCAAATCCTTCTCATACATAATATTCCATCCCACGCGGTGTAGCAGGAATGATACAGTTTGACATATAATTTTATTATAGCTGACAATTCCGCTGTGATGAAGTTCGGCAATTTCCCTCTTTGGGTTCATATTTTTTATGGCGCGGATTGATTCATATCCCGCATGGCTTTGTCGTTCGGAATCAAAAAACGTTCGGACATTGCAAATGATTTCAAGCGGAAAAATTTTTCCGCGGAAATCAAACCCTACTATAATTTTCGCATCGCGGTAATCGCGGCCGTTATTCAAATCGTAAAATCTGTTCCTTACAGATAATATACTATCCGGCATCATCTCGCGGACATGATCGATGAACGCGTTTATCTGCGGCACCGTATCGAACAGTAGTTTCATGCGATACACATCATTCAGTCGTGCGAATGGCGGCGCCACCTTGTCTAATTCGCGCACGAGATCGACGGAAATATCCGGAAATAGATTGCCGATTATTTTCAGGACTTCGCAGGCCGCGCAAGAAACAAAATGCGCGCGAAAACTTTCTGTGATTTTATCATGTATCGCCTGGACCGACGCGGATTTTCTATATTTCGTCAAAACTCTGGCGACAACCGCCAGAACGTCCGTCAGATAATCGTCGTAATATTTGCCAACGATTTTTTCAATGGCGCGATTTACGTTTTTTTGCGCCGCAATTATCGTGCTTACGATTGATGAAACAAACAATCTTATATCCGTTCCCCCATCAAAACTGAAAAATTGGTTTCTCACCGGATCATTGTCAAACCTATGATGAACGATATATGTTCCGTTGGGGCCCAGTTCGGAAATCTGCAAAGGATTCTGCAACATGGAATTCTCAATCGAATCATACGGATAAATCGGACTTTTGGGGGCGCCCAACGTCAGGCCTAGAAAATAAAAAATGTACCGAAAACACCCCATACTATTCGAATATAACAAGTCGAGGTATTCCTTGGCCGCCGCATCGATTTTCTTTTTTGCAAAGGCGTCGGCAATTTTTTTTAGATTCTTGGCGTCGTTTTCTTTTGCCAAAATATCGGCGTTGTTTTTCATTTCGATATTCCCAAATGCTTGTATCCGGACTCGGTCAGAATGCGCCCGCGGGGCGTGCGCTGTATTAAACCGCTCTGCATTAGGTATGGTTCTATTACATCCTCGATTGTATCGACAGGCTCGGATAGAATCGCGGACAAGTTTTCTATGCCGACCGGACCGCCGGCGAAATGCCGCGCTATCGCGTTCATATATTCGCGATCAATTTCATCCAGCCCGATTGCATCGATTTTCAATTTGGCCAGCGCAATCGCGATAACGTCGGAATCTACGATATTTTTATTCTGATTTTCCGCAAAATCGCGCGCGCGCTTCAACAGACGGTTGGCTATGCGCGGCGTCCCGCGGCTAGACCGGGCCAAATTTGTTGCGCCGACCGAATCGATCGCATAACCCAGAATTTTCGCGCTACGTACTATTATTTTCGCCAAATCGTCCGGCGGATAAAAATTCAGGCGCAAATCGATTCCGAACCGATCACGCAGAGGATTCGACAATAATCCCGTCCTCGTCGTCGCGCCGACCAAAGTAAATGGCGGCAAATCTATGCGCACGGATTTTGCCGACGGTCCTTCGCCAAGCATGATATCCAGCTTAAAATCTTCCATTGCGGAATACAAAACTTCTTCGATTGCCGCGGGCAGGCGATGGATTTCGTCTATAAATAAAACATCGCCGGATTCCAGAGAAGTCAATATTGCCGCCAAGTCGCCTTGTTTCGTCAGCATAGGCGCGGCACATCCGCGGAAGCTGGCGCCCAGTTCATTTGCGACGACGTGCGCCAATGTCGTTTTACCGAGCCCGGGGGGGCCGTAAAGCAGAACATGATCCATAGCTTCCCCGCGCGAACGCGCGGCCGAAACAAATACTTCTAGATTCTGTTTCAGTGTATCTTGTCCGATAAAATCGGCGAGAATCTTGGGGCGTATGACAGCTACGGTATCATCTGGCACATTCGGGTCCAAAAATCTTTCATTTTCGTTCATTTTTTTCACAGCATTCGCTAATGCCGATTCCTTCCCACGCGCATTGCATTTATTCGCGATTACAATAATCTATTTTCCTCCTTTTCGCGACCGACATAGGCCTTGATTTCGTCATACATCTGTTTCAATGCGGTCGTGTATTTT
>JAITLD010000015.1 GCA_031278055.1 Rickettsiales bacterium
GTTATCTATTTTCTTGTATGGTTTTGTAGACGGAATGCGAAACTTCAAGTTTATATCTTTTCGTATTCCAATAATAATAACCCTATGCCGTTTCTGTGGCACGCCGTATTCTTCAAAATGATAAAGATTCGGATATATTTCATAACCACTATCCTTGAATGCGCCAAGAATCTTACTAAATGCTTCGCCGTCATTTGCATTGCGCAAACCGCTTACATTTTCAGCAATAAAGAACTTTGGCTTGAATTCGTTCAGTGCCTTCACACAATACTGATACAATGCCCCGAATACTCCGTGCAAGCCTTTCTGTTCACCAACGGAACTGAAATCATTGCACGGGAATCCGAATGTCAAACAATCTATATCGCCGTATTTTTTATGAACTTTTGCGAAGTCAAGTTTCCGTATGTCTTCGCACAGAACATCAACAGGTTTAAGGTTTCTTTTATAAGTTTCGCAGGTATCTTTGTCGTAATCTGTCGCCCATACATGTTTTATCTTTAAGCCGTCAACGGTTGCCAAAGATGCACCAAGCCCAATACCCCCAGGACCGCAAAATAATTCTGCGAGTCGGAGAACTCCATTCAATTCTTTGACAATGGCTTGATTTTTCATATTTTTCCTTCCGATGTCTATAATATATGAGATTTTGGCAAAAAAATCCAGCGATTTTACATAAGATATGCAGAATAAAAATCTACAAATTTATTATGTCTAAATTGTATCTGAAAATTTCTATGTCCGAAATATGTCTTTTTAATCCGTCCCGTCGCGGCTTCAAATGCCGGAACTATAAAAAATCCCCGAAGGGGATCATTAAAGTCAAAATAATAAATATTGATGATATTGTGGATTAAGCTGAAAAGGGACATATGGCCGCCATAGAATATGACAAATCAAAATCAATAACCCGCAATTCCAATCACATTGCGGGTTTCATTTTTCGCGCTAAACTTTTTTATAATTCCATAATATTCTTAACGCTGTCCATGCGCTCCTTTCTGCCTCTCTATCCCCCCCGCTTGCGCAGAATGCGCAAGTATAAATCTTATCCCAAGTAAATCACACATGTTTGTAAAAAAGTTATGCTCGGAATCAGAATTCAAGCGCGGGTAATTTTACATTATCATTGGCGATGGATGGCGGCGAGTTTGTCGAAAAGAAAAAAATTTGATTTTGCCGTTTTGCCGGCGCATAATAAACATTGAAAACAAAAGGAGATTTCATGAAAAACATAATAAACGCGATATGCCTGCCAATCGTGCTGTTTGGTGCGATTAATTACGGGTTGATCGGCCTGTTCGATTTGGACATATTGGCATACCTTGGCGATCCGACCCTGATGAAGGTCGCGCATGTCGTAATCGGGCTTGCCGGCGTCGGCCTGGCAACCGGATGGTATGGAAAAAAATAAAAAATATCTTATGCGAAAAAATTATCCCTGCGGGAACTTTGCTCCCGCAGGGTTTTGATTTATAATTTCAAAGTCCCAAGTTTCACAAATTCAGAAAAATATTTTTTTTCGCCGATTAAAATAAAACTTTTCCCGACGCACGGGAAATTTTATCTTGTTTTTAATTTTTTTCTAATAAGCTTTTGAAAATCGATGGGATGTTCGAATTTTATGCCGCGCGATTTCAGAATGTCCATGCCTTCGCGTCGAATCGGATTATCCGATATCATTTCCTCCAGCCCGCATTTTCCATCCCACGATAAAGACTGTTCCATCGCGGCAATTCCGATTCTGTCGTCATTTCCGCCAATCATCCTGTTTACATTCCTGAACTGAATCGGTTTCGACAAATCTTTTACGACTCGCTTCGCCAGCTTTGCCGAACAGCCGAATGTGAGATTCATAGCCTTTGAGAATTTCTTGCGATATTTGGACAGATATTCTTCCAGGCCCGCGTCGACATAATTAAAATCAAACCATTTCGCCCAATAATGCTTTCCCTGATC
Source organism: Rickettsiales bacterium (assembly GCA_031278055.1). Taxonomy (GTDB): domain Bacteria; phylum Pseudomonadota; class Alphaproteobacteria; order Rs-D84; family Rs-D84; genus JAISGC01. The sequence continues at coordinate 1,960 of JAITLD010000015.1, forward strand.
GGCCGCGCGCAATGACAAACGGTTCGGATTTTTGGAATAGATCAAAAAATTCTGCAATGTATTGATGTAATGCGCCGCAACATTCTTGTATCTGTTTTCGGGCGCCGAGTTTTCGTTGGAAACATGCGAGATATAGATTTCAAAACGATCTTTTTCCCAAAACATGCTTATTCCCACTTCCAGATAAATTCCATTATCCGATCCCAAAAGCACTCCGAGCACGCTTACCTCGCAGTTGTTGCTGTTCGTAATGATTTTGATTTCCGGACGTATCCCGTTTTTTTTGTATATCGGATTTTCCGGATTAAAGGGGAAATACGCAAACTGCTCGTCCGAACCGGTTTCTATGCGTTCGAAAAAACGATTTATCTTTCCGGTACTCGCCGGAAACATGTTGATAAATTTTAGCGCCGGCGGCGCCGCATTGCCCAACAAAATATCCGCCATTCTGTTCATAGTTATAAACTATAGACAATATAATAATTTTGTCAATACTATAATTTCCGAATCAATTCAAATTGTGGTATACTACCATAAACGATGGCAAGAAAATCAGTTCTTGTGTGGAACGGGAAAGCGGACGCATTGTATCGCGAGGCGCGCCGTCAAATTGCTTCCCGCATGGGAATAGCCCCTAGGACCGTGAAGGAATTGGATTTCTCGGAATTTTTTGATGGAAATGAAAACGCGGTCGCATATTTTCCGGTATTTCAGGAAACGATAGGATGGTGGGGGCCTCTACTGGGCACGAATGCCAAAATTCAATCAAAGATGATTGTGTCCCCCGAATGTCAGATATATGAGATCGGGCTTGACGTTCCGGTGGCATCGCGAAAATTGTTTGCGGCCGAGGTCTCGCCCGGATCGGTATTTTTTCGCAAAGTTCGGGAAACGGCCGCGACGATAAAAGATATGATTGCAACAGACAGCGGGACAATTCTGACTTTGTTGGCGGGAAACAGCGAAGATAAAATTCGGCGCTGCGTCAAAACCAGCGGCGGCGAATATTTCGGATACCTCGGCGGATATTGATGTTCGATTTTTATTCCTCAAAATCCGACGGTAGCGGCTCGGTTTCGAATACGCCATCGTTTGGCTCGTAATCCAAAACATTTGGCTCTTCTATCGGCATTGATCCGCCGGATTCATCAAACGGTTGTTCGAGTTCCATCGTCTCATTTTCTCCGACAATATCGGCCGATTCAGGTTCGGGTCCGAGAGGAAGATTTTCAATTTCCGGTTCCGGAGACGTGGCAAATCCGTCCAATATATCTTCTTGCGTTTCCAATTCCGGCCCTACTGGTTGTTCCGCAACTGCAACCGGCTGCCCCGCAGACGTGGGGGCGACAGACGGTGATTCTATGAACAGATTTTCGGCCGATTCTAACTCTGATTCTGAAATGAAATCAGGAATTGTTTCCGCCGCCGGTTCCGGCATCTCTGGCAAAGTCGCAACTTCAACAGGCGTCGGCCCCGATATCTGTTCCGCAGATTCTGCGGATTCTGCCGGCTCCGGCTCTATCGGATTTATTATGTCGGGCTGCGTCGCCGCGATATGCGGCGTTTCGCTCGCGCCCATTTTCTTTTGATACAGATACAAGGTGAAAACCGATAATCCTATCAGCAACGTCAACATCAGATAATATGCGCCGCCCTGCCTTCCAGTATGCGCCTCGGATGATATTTTTATCTCGCCCGAAATTGGGGCGACTGGTCTCTTTGGCGGCGACGGCGCGACTGTCCTCATAATAGGCGGACGCGCGGGCCCCGCCTGCATGGAGGAAACATACGGCGCGCTTTGCGCGGGCGGCACGGATGGCGCCGGCGTCGGCTGCGGTTCCGCGTCGAACGACACGGGCTTGAACGCCCCGTCGGTATCGATTATTTTCGGATCCTCGGTGAATAGCGGCTTCACATCATTCTCGTCCATCTCTTGCCCCCTCGGCATAATTATATCTTTATAATTGTTCAACATTTTCGTCGATGAATCAATCCTTTTTTCCGCGCGCTTCATCCGGCGCGTCGCCCGCGCCTTTTTAGCAATCGCGCGGTCAATCCGGCTTTCATATCGCAGGATTTTCGCCGCGCTATCCTTTGGCGGTTCCTTTCCGACATTTTTTTTCGCCGCCTTTAATTTGCCTTTTTGTGATTTTATAAATTCATCCAAATCTGAAATTGTTTTCGTCGCCTCGGAAACCGTGGCCCGCGCCAGTTCAATCTCGTGATACGCCTCGCCTATTCTGAAATTTCTCTGCCGTTCCGCGATTCCAATCCGCACCGGCCGCAGCGTATCCGCGCCCCCCGTTGTAATCGCATCGTTGTAATAATTTATGCATTCGTAATCTATATCAAGTTTCTGATATTTATTATTGACCCGTGGACGAACGCTTTCGGGATTAACCCCAAAATCATTTTGCAAAATATCATCCCATTTGCGCCCGTCCCTGTCGCCGACAACCAACAGGATGTTCGGCAGAATGTTATCCTTTGTCAAATCCAAAACAAACAGCAACCGATGCGACGCGTCATACGCGGCCCTTAATTTTATTCCATCGATATCAAAATTTTCGAAAGATACGGTTCCGCCCCTCTCGCCAAGCGACACGAACGGAACAAAATCGTTTATTCCCTCTGCCATTACAAATTATTTTTTCCTTATCGGCGTCGTGAATTGATACGCAATTTTGCAATGCTCGAAACAATAGGGTTTGCCGGTGAAACATTTTTCGCCGCAAAATCTGAAATCGTCCGAATCCGGATCGCCGATGGGCCATCGGCATTGGTCGGCGCGCAAACCCATCAGTTGCGCGGAATGCCGGATAATCCGTTCGGTTCTCTGCTTTGATTCCCGCGCGGTCTTCGCATTGCGTTTTTTATCCGCTTCTTTTTTGGGCGCCGTCTTTTTTACATTGGGCTTTTTCGGCAAAGCCTCGGGTTTCTTTTTCGGCGCCGGTTTCGGCTTTTTCGTCTTTGCGCCCTTGCTGTTCAGCCCGAGGCGATTGATTTTGCCGACAATGGCATTTTTTGTGAATCCCAGCCTTTTTCCGATTTCGGCCGTGGACAGGCCCTTATCAAACAGGGTTTTCAACTTGGCAATCGCAGCCGTTGTCCAGGAATTAACTATTGCCATTTGCACACCTTTTGTTTATAATATCCAATACTACAAATTGATGTGAAAAAAGTAAAGGAAAAGTTATGAATGTAAGAGTTCAGAGTTAATAGAGCCTAATTAAATTAATAATTTTCCTTAACTCACAACTCTTGACTCATAACTCTTAACTCTTAATTTAGCTCTTAACTCAAAAAATGTTGACATTCTGTTATATTATTTCCATAATCTGCGTATTCTTTATAGCCATAGAGGATATGAAGAAGCGGCTTATTCCGGATGTCTGGCTGTGGCCGCTATTACTTTCGGGGATGTATGCGAATGGAGGAAACAGCGAAAATATCATCGCGGCAATTGCGGGATATTGCGCGGGATTCGCGTTGATGTGGGCGTTTTGGAAAAAGAACGCTCTCGGATTCGGCGATGTGAAATTGCTTGCCGTCGCGGGATTGTGGCTTGGGATAAACGGGTTGTCTGTGGCTGTGGTTGCGGCGTGTGTTTTGGGAATAATTTGGGGGCTGGTCAAAAAACGGAAATACGTCCCGTTCGCGCCATTTCTGTTTGCCGGAACGGCGATGTGGTATTTGGGACAGGCCGTGAGTTGAGTTCAGAGTTAAGAGTTAGGAATTGATATCATACGAGAATACTATGATTCTTAATTAAATAAATCAAGGGGTGAAAAGATGTCAGATTTTAATGAAACAAATAATGAGCTGACGGCGGGGCAAATGTTGCGTCTGGCGCGGACGACCGGCCGGCGCAAGCGCGAGCTGAACACGGTCGCGCGCACGCTGTGCATAAAAGAGGAATTTCTCGAGGCGTTGGAAAACGATGATTTCGGCCGAATTCCGGAACCGGTTTATATTTTGGGATTCGCGCGCAATTACGCGATGGAATTGGAATTGGATCCGTATGTCATTGTCGACAAAATTAAAAAGCAGATGGGAATGGTCGAGGAAGAGGATGAAATAGAAATGGACGGTATTGAATCCGTTGCAATTATGGACAAGGCATTGCGTCCGTCGCCAATCGGCAATTGGCTGCGCAAAAACAGCAAAATCATTCTGGTAACTGTTTTATCGTTGATTGTCATCGGCAGTGCCAGTCTGGTATTGATGAGCAATATTCAAGAACAGAAGCACTCGCCTGAAACGGCCGAAGTCGCGTCGACGAAATACAATATGCCTGTTGCGCGCGAATACGGGCTGCGCAACCGCGACTACGCGCCCGTGGTTCTGCAAGCGACGGGAACGACATGGATTCAAATCAAAAATGCGGTTGGAACCGTGGTGTTCGAGCATTCGATGGTCGCGGGCGACGTCTATTACGCGCTCAGCGGCAGCACCGCGACAATCGGCAACGCGGGCGCGCTGGATATATGGGTGAATGGGCGCGAAATTCCGAAAATCGGAATCGAGCATCAGCGGATAACGGACCTTTTGCTGACACCGGAAAACTTGGTAAAATAAATCAAGAATTGTGAATGAGGAATTAATAATTGAAAAATAATTCACAATTCTTCATTCATAAATCCTAATTTTTTCTTTCATTTTTCCCCGTTTTCTGATAGAATAAACCGAAGAGAGAGTATGAGCAAAATACTTGCCGTTTTTGTCGCGCTGTTTGTATCGGCGGCGGGCTCCGCGTTTGCAGATGTTGCCGACGCCTTGATTCCGAGCGGAAATTTGACCAGTTTTCAGAATCAACAGGGCATGGTCAATAATAATCAATATAACCAAATGATAGTCCGAACGTCCGGCAGTAGCGGAGGCGGGGCGGCGACGGCGGATTTCGGCAATTGCAACGCGTTGATTCAGAGATGCGCGACGCCAAAGTGTGGCAACGGCGGCTGTACCGACATGGGCATAGCGACGCCGATTGTCGCAGGATGTGTGGCGGCGTCAAGCGAATGCAAAAAGCACGGCGATGCGCTGGTTCAATTTATTGCGGCGCAAATCGTCGCGTCAAACCAAGTAAAGGCGAACAACGCGGCCGCGGCGCAGCAGCAGGCTTTAACCGCGCAGCAGGCGCAGCAATCGCAACAGCAGATTGAGCAGATGAACGCGCAAATGCAGCAAATACAGCAGCAGATGGCCGCGCAGCAGGCGCAGAGCGCGCAGCAAATGCAGGAGGCCTTGGCCGCGCAACAGGCGCAAACCCAGGCATTGTTGGAACAACAACAACAGGCGGCCGCCGCGGCGCAGCAACAAGTATCGTCGGTCATTTCGGCGCCGGCCGATATGGAAGCGGCAATTGATAGAGGAGTTGATGCGGATGTAATCGCGCGACAACAAATCATAGGGCAGGTCATGAGTTCTCTTGACGGAGTGGATGACGGCCTTAACTCGCTGAAAAAAATTGTTGAAGACCTCAGAACTTATTCCAATTGCGATTATAGTATAGCAAAATGCGAGGGGCCGAAG
>JAITLD010000029.1 GCA_031278055.1 Rickettsiales bacterium
GCACAAGCTCAAGCCATTCATGCAGTAGCGCAGGGGCATGCACGACAACGAGCCGACCTTCTACTACTACAACGAATGCGGATTATAACAGAGCATGCTGGTGTAGAATGACGAGCCCAGACTTAGGTGAATCTTGGGTGTTCCTGCACGATTGGGGTTCGGCGTCCTTTTGCGCGTACATCTGTGCGGGCTATTGCGCGGTCTGCGTCCAGAACGGCACGAGCGTCTCGTGCTCCCGCGCCGCGGTGCTCTCTCTTCCATAACAATTTTTGTCATTCCCGCGTAGGCGGGAATCTGAACTCTCTTAAGTTTGCTCTTGCAATCCATTGCCGTTCGTTTTATACTGCGTCAAACCACAGGATATTAATCATGCTTAACGGACTTATGAAATATTTCTCGTCTGACATGGCGATTGATTTGGGAACGGCGAACACTTTGATTTATGTCGCCGGACACGGCGTCGTGTTGAACGAGCCGTCGGTCGTCGCGGTCGCCGAAAATCGCCTTTTGGGACGTAAAGAAATCCTTGCCATCGGAGTGGAAGCAAAACAAATGCTGGGCCGCACGCCTGGAACAATTTCGGCAATACGTCCCCTTAAAGACGGCGTTATCGCAGACTTTGAATTCGCCGAGGAAATGATAAAATATTTTATTCGGAAAGTGCATAAAAACTTCGCCCTGGCCGCCCCCATGATTATTATCTGCGTGCCGAGTTGCGCGACCCAGGTCGAGCGGCGCGCTATTCAAGAGGCCGCGGACAGCGCAGGCGCACGCAAGGTCTTTATCGTCGAGGAATCCACTGCGGCCGCGGTCGGCGCGGGACTTCCCATCGACAAGCCGGTCGGTAGCATGGTTTTGGACATCGGCGGCGGCACGACAGAGGTCGCGGTTCTATCCCTCGGCGGGGTGGTTTATACAAACGCCGTCCGTGTCGCGGGCGACGCGATGGATTTGGACATAATCGATTATGTCCGCAAAAATAAAAACCTGTTAATCGGCGAAACCACGGCCGAGGATATCAAGAAACGTATCGGTTGCGCAATCGCGCCAAAGGACAAGAAAGACGAATTGTCGATGAGCATAAAAGGTCGCGACCTTTTGACTGGCGTTCCGCGCGAAACCCTTATCACGGAATCGCAGGTTGCCGCGGCCCTCACGCAAACGACAAACAAAATCATAGACACAATCAAGCAGGCGCTGGAACTGACGCCGCCGGAATTGTCGGCGGATATCGTGGACTTTGGAATCGCGATGACTGGCGGCGGCGCAATGTTGCGCGGTCTGGACCTGGCAATCCGAAACGCGACCAATCTGCCGGCATTTCTGGTGGACGAACCGTTGTCCTGCGTCGCGCGCGGAAGCGGCAAAATGCTGGCCGATATTGAAAAATCCAAACATATCTTGCAGACGATGTATTAACGAATAACGACGGCGGATAGCGGCGAGAAAAGGGTGAAATATGGACGATTCTAAGAAACAAACTTTAAGCGCAAATTCTGCCGCCGACACAACTCTGTCTTTCGAGGAAGCCTATCGGCAATTGCAGGATTTAGTCAAGAAAATGGAAAACGGAACGCTGCCGTTGGCCGACTCGGTCGCCGCCTACGAGCAGGCGATGAAACTCAAAGCCTACTGCGAACAGCTGCTGAAAAACGCGGAATTAAAAATAGAGCAACTGAATCCGGCCAATTGACAATTTGCGATTAACAATTTACAATTAGGCGCGCGTTCGGGCGCCTGTAAATTGCTAACTGGTGAAGAGATGGCGAAAAAACAAGAATTATCGCCGGTAATGCGGCAGTATTTGGACATGAAGACGGAAAATCCAGGCGCCGTCCTATTGTTTCGGCTGGGCGATTTTTACGAGGCTTTTTTCGGCGACGCCATCAAGGTTTCCAAAGCGCTGGATTTGGTTCTGACCCGCCGCGGAACAGACGAGCGCGGCGTCGAAATTCCGATGTGCGGAATCCCGTGGCATGCGGCCGACAATTATTTCGGCCGTCTGGTCAAACAGGGGATTTCCGTCGCGATTGCCGAACAGATGGAAACGCCCGAGGCCGCGAAAGAACGCGGCCACAAGCAAATCGAACGGGGGGTCATACGCGTTCTGACCGCGGGAACTTTGACGGACGACAACCTGTTGGTCCCAAAAAAATCCAATTTCCTCGCGGCGGTTTACGGGACGGAAATCGTTGCGGTCGATATTTCGACAGGCGAATTTCTTCTTGGCGACAGCGGGAATCTGCTAGATGATTTGACAAAATTGGAGCCGGCGGAGGTTTTATTCGACGACCGTTTCGCCGAGGACAGCAAAATTCTGAAAATTAGGGAATTGTTTAACTCAACCCCCGTGCATCGCCGCCAATACGATAATTTCCCGACCGGCGAAACCGCATCTCAAAAAATGATGTTCGCCTATCTCAAACAGACTCAAAAGGATTCTGTCGTCAAGTTGCAAACGCCGAAAAAGCTGTGGGCCGGCGCGACCCTGCTGATTGATTCATCAACATGGAAATCATTGGAAATAGATTGCCCCTTAAATGCCGGCGGAATCACGCTGCTCGACATAATCGACCTGACGAAAACCGCAGCGGGCGGGCGGAAACTCCGCGAATGGTTGCGCAATCTTTCCGGCGACATCAATGTCATAACCAACAGGCAAAATCATATCGAACACTTGTTTATAAACAGGAGGCTTCTCTCCGATTTCATCGGATTGCTCGCAAAAATTCCAGATGTCGCGCGGTCTCTCGCGCGGCTCGAATCCGGACGCGGAACACCGCGCGATTTGCGCGCAATCCTGAACTTTCTCGCGGCTCTGCCGGAATTGAAAAACCTTGGATTAAAGCTCGACCCGATTTTAGCCGCCAGATTTAATGAAATGGAACTTTTTGAGGCGTTAAAAAATGAACTCGGTCGCGCCTTGTCTGAAAACATGCCGGCATTTTTCAGAGACGGAGGAATTATAAAACGCGGATTCAGCAATGAATTGGATACCGCGAATGATTTGGCAAACGGGGCGAAATCTGTGATTGCCGCGTTGCAGGGCGAGTATGCGAAAAAAACCGGCGTTCAAAATCTTAAAATAAAATACAATAATCTCATTGGATATTTTATAGAGGTGGCCGGCAAGAACGCGGCGCCGTTGCTTTCTATTGATTCGGGATTTATTCACCGCCAAACGATGTCGGACAATATGCGCTTTGTATCCGCCCGACTGACAGAATTGGACAGCGAAATAAAAAATGCCGCGGACAAAAGCGCCGCCATAGAGCAGGGCATTATCGGAGAGATGATAGAACATATAAAGGCCGAATCCGGACGAATAAGCGAAACGGCGGATTTTTTGAGCGAAACCGACGTCTACTGCGCACTGGCCGAGGCCGCGGAAAATTGGAAATGGGCACGGCCGAAAATCGCAAAAGAGCCGGTTTTTCGGGTCACGGGCGGGCGCCATCCGGCCGTTGAAAAAGCCCTTTCGGAACAGGGCGAAACCTTTGTCAAAAACGATTGCGATTTGACCGAAAAAAAACTCGCTTTGCTGACGGGGCCGAACATGTCGGGAAAATCGACATACCTCAGGCAAAACGCATTGATTGTCGTTCTGGCGCATTTGGGCAGTTTCGTTCCGGCGGATTCCGCCGAAATCGGAATCGTCGACCAGCTGTTTTCGCGCGTGGGGGCGTCGGATAATCTGGCGTCCGGACAATCAACATTCATGGTCGAAATGTCCGAAACCGCGAATATTCTGAACCGCGCAACAAGCCAAAGCTTTATCATTTTCGACGAAATAGGGCGCGGAACCGCGACATTCGACGGTATGGCCATCGCCCGGGCCGTTCTGGAATATGTCGATAAACTCAAACCCCGCTGTTTGTTCGCCACGCACTATCATGAATTGACGGACGCAAGCCTTTCCAATGTCAGAAACATGACTATCGAAATCAAAGAGCATGCGCGCGAAATTATTTTCATGCATAGAATTATCGACGGTCGCGCCAGCCGCTCATACGGAATCCATGTGGCGAAAATGGCTGGTATGCCGATGGCCGTGATAGAATCGGCAGAGCGTATTTTATCGCAATTGGAAAGTGAAAAAAAAGAACAGAAAATCGCAATCGGACCGGAAAATGAGACCCAATTGAGCCTATTTTAATTGGCGGAAAATGATAAATGGGATATGACTATTTACAATTAAGAATGAAGATTTGATAATTGAACAAAGGGTTATAATGTCGAAAACATTATTGGGATTTTATTGGGAAATGCTGAAAGAGCACAAATGGTACTCGATTGGCTTGTGTTTATTAGGAATTATTTCCAGAGTTATCGGAATATCATTTTATCCATTCGTAATCGAGCGTATTTATTCTGTCTTTGATTACAAGGGACCGGATTTTTGGAATTATGTCATTAACATTATGTTAATTGTCGGCGGGCTGCAACTTGGGCGCCGGCTGATACAGTACGCGCGCACTATTTTCGAAAACAAACTGAGGCCGCAGATTCGAACGCAAATCAAAACGAAAATCGAATCGCGGGTCCGCGGCGCGGACTACAAGTTTTTTCTGGACAAAAATGTAGGAACGCTGCAATCGCAGCAGGGCAAAATCTATGATAACTTTCATCTATTGACAATTAGACTGGTTTCGGCCCTTTTGGGAACATTATTGGGTATCGGCTTAATTTTCGGAATGCTACAACAAATAGACATCATAGTTGCGATTATTATCTTGGCAAACGCCGTAATCATCGTGATGTGGGATATTTTGATTATGAAAAAAAGCGCCAGGCTGTCGGCGGACTCGTCAAAAGCGGCGGCGGCGGTAAACGGAACAATATCCGACAGCATTTTGAATTTTACGAACGTCAAAGTATTCGCAGGCGAAAAATACGAGCTTGAATATACAAAGAAAGCGCGCGCCGAAGCAGTGAAAAAAGAGTGGAGATTCAGCAGATTCACGATTACGAACAATTTTATGTCATGGTTTGTCGATGTTATGATAGCGTGGCTTGGAACGATTTTATATTGTATCTGGCTGTTTCATCATGGAGAAATAAATGTCGCGGGATTTGCGCTTGTAATCGCGGCTTTCGGCAGATTCGAGCAGGGATTCGATGAAATCGGACAAATCATAAAAGAAACTGTCGAGGGATACGCGGACGCCAGTCAGGCCTGGAAGGAAATCATGGTTTCACGAAAAATCGCGGACAAGGAAAACGCGAAACCGATTTGCATAACTCGCGGCGCGATTGAGCTTCGCGGCATTTCGTTCCGGTATCATTCTGACTGGGTCGTGCGCGACTTGTCGATAAAAATTCGGCCTGGCGAAAAGGTCGGAATCGTCGGAACATCCGGCGCGGGCAAAACGACTTTATCGCACCTTATCCTCCGCCTGTTTGACGTGCAAAAAGGCGCCATTCTCATAGATGGCCAGAATATCAAGAATGTCACGCAGAATTCTCTTCGTTCCCAAATCGCGTTCGTGCCGCAAGACCCCGCGCTGTTCAATCGGACTTTCGCCGAAAATATCGCTTACGCGCGACCGGACGCCGGACGCGACGAAATAGAAAACGCGGCGAAATCTGCAAATATCCACGACTTTATTATCGGAACCGAAAAAGGATATGACACAATCGTCGGAAACCGCGGAATAAAACTCTCCGGCGGGCAAAGGCAGAGGGTCGCCATAGCGCGCGCGATTCTTAAAAACTCGCCCGTCCTGATATTGGACGAGGCGACCAGCGCATTGGACAGCGAGACGGAGCAATCGATTCAAAAGTCGTTCGGCGAACTGATGAAAAAGCGGACGACTATTGTTATCGCGCACCGCCTTTCCACATTGCGCAAAATGGACAGAATCATCGTCATGGAAACAGGCGCGATAGTAGAACAGGGGAGCCACGACGAATTACTTAAAAAAGGCGGAATCTATGCGAAACTATGGAAAATGCAGTCAGGAGGTTTCGTTTAATTAACAATTGTTAATTGTAAATTGCTATGGCGGACGGTTTCATACTTTTGGACAAACCAAGTGGAATTACCTCGCGGCAGGCGGGCGGGCAAATTGCCAAAATGTTCGGCGAGAAGAAATTCGGACATATCGGAACCCTCGACCCCATGGCCTCGGGCCTTATAGTCATCGCGCTTGGAGAGGCGACAAAAATGATTCCTTTCCTCGAAGCACAAGGCGCAAAGTGTAAGGAACAAAGCAAGGAATATCTTTTTTCAATAAAATGGGGGATTCGAACCGACACCGGCGACATAACCGGAAATATCGCGGATGAAAACGGAAAATCCCCGCCGATTGATGAAATTCGGAAAATCCTGCCGAAATTGGTCGGCGAATATGAACAGACGCCGCCCGCATTCAGCGCGAAAAAGCTTGGCGGAATTCCGGCCTATGCCCTTGCGAGAAAAGGGGCGCCGGTAAAATTAAAGCCCGTTCGGATTCTGATTTCAGAGCTGAGAATCGCAAATTGCGAATCCGAAGCCGACGACGCTGTTTACATCGTCCGCTGCGGCGCCGGAACATACGTCCGCTCGCTGATTCAGGATATCGTCAAACTTGTCAATTCTGAAAAATTTTTTGGAACCGCGTCCATGATTCGACGAACAAAGACAAACGGATTTTCTATCGAGAATGCCGCCGCGCTTGATTTTTTTGAAAAAATGTTTAATAATAGCAACGCGCTTCGGGATTTCCTGAAACCGCTCGACTTTGGACTGGCCGACATTCCGGTTGCAAAGTTGGAATCTGGAGACATAAATCTCTTTTCCCACGGCGGGGTTGTTTCCGTTCAAAACGGAGATGGACCGGTCAGGGTATATTCCGGTGAAAAATTCATCGGAATGGGAGAGGTTGAAAATAAACGTCTCAAACCGAAAAGGATTATAAAATGCCGATAACAAAAGACGCAAAGGCGAAAATAATCGCCGGACACAAGGTCTCGGACAAGGATAATGGCGGGTCGGTCGAATCGCAGGTCGCGGTTCTGACGGAGCGAATAAACAACCTTACCGAACATATGAAAACCAACAAAAAAGACCAGCATTCAAAACGCGGGCTTCTTTTGATGGTCAATCGCCGCAAGAAATTGCTGGCCTATATCAAAGGCAGAAATGCCGGCGATTACGAAAGCCTGATTAAAAAACTAGGCCTTCGGAAATAATTGCCGACCACAGTCGGCAGTACAAGACAGGGGCGGAAGATTATTCATTTTTATGCATGGAAGCGTGCATAATGACGAATAATTTTGCTCCTATAAAGAAAACATAAAAACAACAAAGGAGCAAATTATGTTATTCGGTTTAATTAAAGACAAGGAACACCTGAACAATCCGGTGTCCGTTTCCGTCAAATACGGCGACGAGACATTGGTTTTGGAAACCGGCCGATTCGCAAAACAAGCGAACGGCGCGGTTATGGCGACGATGGGCGGAACCATGGTTCTCGCAACCGTGTGCGCCGAAAAGACGGCCGTGGAAGGCCAGGACTTTTTTCCGCTGACAGTGGACTATCAGGAAAAATTTTCGTCCGCGGGCCGCATTCCGGGCAGCCGCGACAGGCGCGAAGGCAAGGCGAGCACTGCGGAAACTTTAACCGCGCGCTTAATCGACAGGCCCATCCGCCCGCTGTTTCCCGAGAATTTTAAGAACAAGGTGCAGATTGTCGCGCAAGTTTTTTCGTATGATAAAAAAAATCTGCCGGATATTCTGGCGATGATTGCTTCAAGCGCGGCGTTGTCAATTTCGGGCATTCCGTTCGCGGGGCCGATAGGCGCGGCGCGCGTCGGGTACATGGACGGAAAATATATCTTGAATCCGACGAAAAATCAGATTGATGAAGGAGAGATGGAATTGGTTGTCGCGGCGACGAAAGACGGCGTTCTTATGGTCGAATCCGAAATCGGAGAGTTGGACGAAAAGACGACTTTGGGCGCGGTGAAATTCGGTTTTGACGAACAGCAAAAAATCATCGCCGCAATTAACGAATTGAGAGAAAAAGCCGGCAAACCGATGTGGGAAATCGCAGAAAAAACCGACGAAGAAAAGAAAATCGAAGAATTTTGCGAAAGCTATGTTTCAGAAATCGAAACCGCGCTGGGGATAAAGGAAAAACTGGAACGTTTGGACGCCTTGGCCGAAATTCACAAAAAGGCCAAACTTAAAGCCTCTGAAAAGTTTAGCGACGCTGAAATTTCTGAAAGCGCGATGAATTCGTCGGTTGACGAAACTATCGAAAAAATTACGGCGCGAATCATGCGCGGCGCGATTCTGGCCGGCAAACCCCGCATTGACGGACGCGACAGCAAAACTGTCCGCCCGATTGAAATCGAGCTGGGCGTTCTGCCGCGGGCGCACGGGAGCGCGCTGTTCACGCGCGGCGAAACCCAGGCACTCGTGTCCATGACCCTCGGCGGCGGAAAGGACGCCCTGCCAATCGAAAACATGGAAGGGAATTCCGACCAGGATTTCATAATGAATTACAATTTCCCCGGCTATTCGGTGGGCGAGGTGAAAATGCTGAAATCACCAGGCCGGCGCGAAGTCGGCCATGGAAATCTGGCCTGGCGCGCGGTTCATCCGATGATGCCTTCGCGCGAGGAATTCGATTATGTTATTCGCATAGTGTCTGATGTTCTCGAATCAAACGGCTCGTCATCCATGGCGACCACGTGCGGCGCGACTTTGGCCATGATGGACGGCGGCGTTCCGATGAAAAGACCCGTTGCCGGAATTGCGATGGGACTTATCAAAGAAGGCGCCAAATTCGCGGTTTTGACCGACATTCTGGGCGACGAGGATCATCTGGGCGATATGGATTTCAAGGTCTGCGGAACCGACGGCGGAATCACGGCGTTGCAAATGGATATCAAAATCACATCCATCACGTTTGAAATTATGGAAAAGGCCCTTGAACAGGCGAAAGAAGGACGTTTGCATATCCTTGGAAAAATAGAGAAAGCGATAAAACATCCGCGGAAAAAAATTTCCGAGTTCGCGCCGCAAGTTTATTTGCTTAAAATTAACCCTGATAAAATCCGCGAAGTCATAGGCAAAGGCGGCGTTGTAATTCAGGGCCTGGTCAAAGAATCCGGCGCCATCATAGATGTGTATGACAGCGGCGAAATTAAGATTCTGGCGACATCAAAAGAACAGGCGGACGATGTTATCGCAAAAATAAAAGCCATTGTCGCAGAACCCGAAATCGGAGAGGTCTACGAAGGGTCGGTGTCCGGAATCAAGGAATTCGGCGTGTTCGTGAAATTCATGGGCGATAACGAATCCTTGGTCCATATTTCCGAAATAACCGGCGCGCGGTTGAAAACGATAGAGGACGCGAAACTGAAAGAAGGCGATAGAGTTTGGGTAAAATATATCGGCAAGGACAATCGCGGAAAAACCCGGCTGTCGATGAAAAACGTCGACCAAAAAACCGGCAAGGAAAAAGACAAATAAAAACGGACGGGGCCCGCGACCGGCGCGGCCCGCCGCAAAAAAAAGAGGCAATAATGGATGTAAATGCATTGATGAAACAAGCAAAAGAATTGCAAGATAAAGTTGCGGCGGCGCAGGACGAGTTGGCGGCGATGTCCCTGAAAGGAATCGCGGGAAACGGCCTTGCCATTGTCGAATTGGATGGAAAATACAATTTGCAAAAATTGACGCTGTCGCCGGATTTGATGAAAGAGGCCGCGGATGACGCGGCCGCGGTCATAACTGCGGCATTCATGGACGCAAAGGCCAAAGTTGACGCGACTGTCGACAAAGTCATGGGCGAGGCGACCAGCGGAATGCGGCTGCCGACAGAAGCATGAATTCAAAGTTATGAGTTAAGAGTCAAAAGTTTTTTAATTGAACTCGCGACTTTTACACTCTTAACTTTTTCGGGCGTTTAACTCAGTTGGTAGAGTGTTTGCTTTACACGCAAAATGTCGGGGGTTCGAGTCCCTCAACGCCCACCAGGCACAATTGAGTTCAGAGTTCAGAGTTATGAGTTAAGAATTTTACGGGCCAGGCGAACTGACAAACCCACTCCCCCCCCCAAGGTTCTAGAAACATTTTTCAGAAATGACCGCCCACTGGCGATTTTAGAACTTTTTTCATCGCCGTCCCGCATTTCCGCCATTTCCAACGCAAAGTCCGCGAAATCATCGCCCCAGCCACCCGCCGCCGAAAACAAATCCGCAATCGCGCGGTCATCTTCACCGGCGACGCATTGGAAAGCCCCTTGCAAAGCATAACAAGCCCGCAGAGAAACGCCCATTGAATTTGATAACGCCGAAATTGCCGATGACGACGAAATAGAAGAAAACAACGCAGAGCAAACCGCCACAACTTCGTAGAAATCCGCAGAATTTTTTTTGGAGGGTAATAATGTTAAATAATTTCTTATTGCGTGCGAACAGCACAAAAATGCGAATTGTTTCACCGAATATAAAACCGCCCGTAGAGCGGTTTTATTATGCCTGTGGATGTCCCGGTTTCATGGAAACAAGGTGGCCGCTTTCGATTCCATTCGTTACGAATTCGCTCACGCGGGTCTGCCATCCGGGCCCCGTCTCACGCAACAGCGCGGCATAGGAAAGCGGTATGCGGATTGCTATACCTACGCGCGGATTTTCCGCGCGGGGGCGCCCGTTGCGGTTGATGTATTGTTTTAATACGGCGAACCCGCGGCCAACCAACGGCACGCGGCCGGATTTTCTGTCCTCGTCCGTGATGCCCGACGAAAATTCCGGAATGTCCTGCTTGGACAGTTCCGCCAATTTTTCAGGCGTCCATTTCGCCCTTATCTGCGAAGATGTCATTTCAGTCGTGTTTTTCATATTCGGCCTCCCAATCTTTCTTATTGATTCTAAACAAACTTATCACGCGGATTTTGCCGCCGCGCGGCGTCCAGCATAAGCATAGGCGCAATTCCCCGACAAGCCCGAACGAAAGAAATCTGTCTTCGCCGTAATCAATTCTGTCGTCTTTGCGTGTTTTGACATTCGGGTCAGACAGAACTAATCCAGCAATCTCAAAATCAATCCCGTGCCTTTCAATGTTTGACTGTCGCTTCGGTTCGTCCCAGATAAAATTCGTTTCGTTGTTTATACCTGTTATTGTATAGCAATAACTGTAATATGTCAAGTAGAAATGAAAATAATTTCGCCATCGTCATTCCCTGTTTTATACCCGTATTGTAGAATATATTTCACTTATTCTTCGCCGTTCGATTTTCGTGCGCGGGAAACTTTGTCAATTAATGCGGATATGAGTTAAGGAAAATTGTTAATTGTCCTCACGTGCGGGTCGGATAGCCGCCGCGGTCGAGAATCGCGGCGATTTCATAATGTTTGATTTTTTTCGCGCTTGTCTGCGGCAATTCGTCTTCGGTTATCGCGAAATGGCTGACCCATTTATACGGCGCTATCGACAGATTCGAGGTTCTGACCAGAAATTTCACGCGCTCCAATGTCGTGCCAGGCTTTACCTGAAACACCCCGTAGGCGACGGCTTTACCCCTGACCTGCCGCTCCAAAACCGCGGCGGCCAAGATTTCGTCGTTCGTCAAATACAAATCTTCCAGCTCGTCAGGATAAACATTTTTGCCGCTGTCCAAAACTATAACCTGTTTTTTTCGCCCTTTTACAATCAGCCGTTTTTTAGAATCAAGTTTGCCAATGTCGCCCGTTTTGAACCATCCGTTTTCAAACACTTCCGCATTTGCGGTCGGGTTATCCACATAACCGGACATAACAAGAGAGCCTTTGACCCAAATCTCGCCAATTCCATCCTTGTCCGGATTATGTATTTTGATTTCGTTTCCGGGAAGCGGGCCCGCGTAATGTATTTTTCCATCGGGCAATAAAAATTGAAAATTGAAGTTCGACGGGCCTGTCGTTTCCGTCAAACCATAACAGTCGCCGACAACAAAGCCCAGTTTTTCAAAAAACCCGCGGACCCGCGGCTTTAATGTCGCGCCCGCAGACACCAGCACCTTGCAACGGCCGCCAAATAAATCTTGGATCGGCTTTTGCACCTTTTTTACCAACGCCCCCAGGCCGATTGCGCGCAAAAATCCGCGCATTCCCAAAATTATTTTCATAACAAAATATTTTCGCTTTTCTTTCGCGTTCTCTATGATTTTTTTATAAAAGCCCTCGAGTACCCGCGGAACCGCCGGAATAACATCGGGATGATATTCGGAAAAATCATTGATGAATTCGCGCGGATTCAGCACCGGTTGCAAAAGCAACCTGCACCGCAAAACCAAGGGCGCGATTATATTGATAACCACTCCATAAATATGATAAAGCGGCAAAAATCCATAAAACATATACCCTGGATGTATCACTGGATTGTAAAACAACGCCCCCTCGCCCAGGGCGACAATGTTGCCGTGCGTCAGGCCGACGACCTTGGGATTTCCGGTCGACCCCGATGTGAAAGACAACATCGCCAAATCCCCATGGTTGCAATCCGCCGCGGAAAAATCCTTTTCATCCGCGGAATCCGGCGCCTCAATATCAAACATTTCCGGCCCGTTTTCAACAAAGTAATCCTTTTGCGCCAGCGCAAGCTTGCAATTCGTATGATTCATCATGTTCAAATGCTCATCTTTCGAGAGACCCGTATCCAGCATAAGAACCTTGGCGCCAAGGGAAATAATGGCGAAATACGATTTTATAAACCATGGCGTGTTGTTGGACAAAAGCGCGACAACATCGCCTCTTTTCACCATGAATTTTTGCGCCAGAAAAACCGCGCGCCGCTTGACATCTTTAAGCAAATCCGCATAGCTTTCGTTTTGCCGGACAAAAAAAACCTCGCGCCCGTTCTCCGAACAAATATTATGCAGCATATCAAATATATTCTTAAACATTTCTTTCCTTTTTTTAACTCATGAAAGTGTAGCAGTTTGGGGCCGCGTGTCAAACAAATAGAATTTTTGCCCAAAAAAATAGAGATGGGGCGCAAAAAAAATCGCTTTCAAGTTTGCTATCTTGACAAAATATACTACAATTTTTAGAAGTATGAAAAACACTATAAAAAAGCACAAAGATTTCGATTTTTTGGGCGCGGCGACATTCACCATGCCTGCTTTTTTTGTGAAATACAAGCCGAAAAAACATGAAAGCGGGGAATTCGGCCTGATTGCCAGCAAGCGCAATTTTCCGACCGCAGTTAAAAGAAATCGGGCGAAAAGATTGCTCCGCACATGGCTGGCCAAACGCGAACTGCCAAAAAATGCCGATGTCCTTTTGATAGCGCGAGAAAAAATTTTGAAAACTAAATTCGCGGACGGGGTGGGGCAAATAACAGCCGCAATGAAAAGAATAGAATAGCGCCGAGGACAATCGGGAATTGAGTTAAATTATTAATTATCAATTATAAATTAAGGCTCTATTATTCCCGCCTGCGCGGGAATTGTGCATGACAAAAAACTCTGAACTCACAAAGGGGGACAGGCCAATGTCTCAGTTATCAATTACATTTTTTTTGACTATTTTCGACGATATGTTACAATAGGCGCACGAAAAAGGATTTTTATGTCAAAAAAAGCAATTGAGAAAGTCGCCAAGATGATGGACGAAACAGGCCTGATGGAAATCACAACCGAATTCGTCGCGTTTTGGGGGCTCATCAAAAGAAAAATACACTTGTCAAAACAAAATATTTGTATAACAAATGCGGCAATAGATGCCGGCACTGACCCTAAAAAATCACAAAAAAGCCCTGAAAATGCGGGCGCCGTAGCCTCTGTCGGCGTAATAACGTCGCCTATGGTCGGGGTCGTATATTTATCGCCGGAGCCAAACGCAAAGCCTTTTGCCAATGTCGGCAAGAAAGTATCCGAGGGGGACACTTTGTGCCTGATAGAGGCGATGAAAACTTTTAATCCCGTCAAGGCGCTCAAATCCGGCGTTGTTGCCGAGATTCTGGTCGAAGACGGGCAGACTGTCGAGTACGGGACGCCGCTGGTTGTGGTCGAATAAGGCCGAGCCGTCGAAATGAAAAGAAAAATCAACAAAATCTTGATTGCAAACCGTGGCGAAATCGCGCTACGCGTTATACGCGCATGCCGGGAAATGGGGATTTTGACCGTCGCCGTATATTCGACGGCCGACTCGGAGGCGGCGCATGTCCGCATGGCGGACGAATCCGTGTGCATAGGGTCCGCGCCCGCCAAAGATTCCTATCTGAACGAAGGGGCGATTCTGACAGCCGCATTGTTGACTGATTCGGACGCGATTCACCCGGGTTACGGATTTTTGTCGGAACGGGCGGATTTCGTGAAAAAGATTGAAAGCCACGGCCTGATTTGGATTGGGCCGTCAAGCGATATGATTTCCAAAATGGGCGACAAAGTCGAGGCGAAGAAAACGGCCGCCGAATGCGGCCTGCCGCTGGTTCCCGGGTCGGACGGAGAAGTCGAGACGCTGGAATCCGCGCTGGATTGGGCGGATAAAATCGGGTATCCGATCATGCTGAAAGCGGCGGCGGGCGGCGGCGGGAAAGGCATGCGCCCCGTGTTTTCCAAGGATGAGATGGCAGACGCCTTCGCGCTTACGAAAGTCGAGGCGAAAAACGCCTTTGGCGACGATACGATTTACATCGAAAAACTGCTTCTTCATCCGCGGCACATAGAATTCCAAGTTTTGGGCGATAAACACGGAAATTACGTTATTTTAGGCGAACGGGATTGCTCTTTGCAACGCAAAAATCAAAAGGTTATGGAGGAATGCCCCGCCATCGCGATAACAGATAAAGAACGCCAAAAAATGCTTGAAATATGCAGAAACGCTGTAAAAAAAATGGGGTACACAAACGCCGGAACATTGGAATTCATGTATGAAAACGGCGAGTTTTATTTCCTTGAAATGAACACTCGCTTGCAGGTCGAACATCCGGTGACGGAAATGGTTTATGGAATCGACTTGGTGCGCGAACAAATTCGCGTGGCGGACGGCGAAAAGCTCGAATTCTCGCAGGCGGACTTGACGCCGCGCGGGCATGCCATGGAATTTCGCATAAATGCCGAAGACCCCGAAACCTTTATTCCAAATCCCGGACAATTGAGCCAGTTTAATCCGCCCGGGGGGCTTGGAATCCGCATAGATTCCGCGGTATGCGCCGGATATTCCATTCCGCCAAACTATGATTCCATGATTGCGAAACTGATAGTTTACGCAAAAGACAGGCCGTCTTGTTTGGCGCGGTCGGCGCGCGCATTGGATGAATTTATAATAAGCGGCGTCAAGACCACAATTCCATTGCAGAAAAAATTGATTGAAAATGCCGATGTTCTGGCGGGGAATTTTGACAATCACTGGCTGGAAAACTTTCTTGAATTAAAAATCAGCTAGCGGGCCGTAATTCTTTATTCTTAATTCTTCATTTTTAATTCGAGGTTAATGCTTTCCGGAATATTGGAAAATTTACCCAAATCCGTTCCCGTCAACCATATCTGCGCGCTTGTTCCCGAAAGTTCGTCAAACAATTTTTCGCGGGCGTTTTCATCCAAATGGGAATCGGCTTCGTCCAATAAAATTAAAAGAGGCCTGTCGGGCGTTTTTGCCTTTATCAATTTCGCGTTCGCAATCACTAATTTATTTAATAAAAGCTTTTGCTGGCCGGATGAAGTTTTATCCGCGGATAACCCGACAGCCTGATTCATAACTGAAAAATCAAATCGGTGCGCCCCGTCGATTGTCATTTTATCCGCCACAAGAAAGCGGTTTTCAGCAAGATAACGACGATAAAAATCTTCAAAATCACCGGCTTTTTCGCCATTTATGATTTTATTTTCGAGCATTCCGCAAAGCGCGATTTCGCCGCCCTCGAAAAAATGATTCGCCTCGCCCGCGAACCGCACGCGCGCGTCCGCAACGGCGGCGGCGGCGGACGCGATATTGGCCTCTATCAAATCGAGCCATTCGTCGTCGCGATTATTTTTAAGCGCAAACGCGCGTTCGGACAACAATCTCGACAGGCGCGCGATACGTCCGGCATGGGCGCCGTCGAATCCCGCGGCCAGATTATCCAAAAATACGCGGCGGCCAGACGGGGGCCCGACGAACAGCAAATCATCGGCGGGGGTCAGCCATACGATTCCGATATGTTCCGAAAGCCCCCACAGGGGCGCGTTTTCGCCATTGATTTTCGCTTTTCTATGCCCCATACCGGCGCGCCAATATACGGAAAGTTCGGCGCCGCCGACAACAGCCGCGGCAATCGCATATTCGTCCGAACCAAATAAAGCCAAATCCGCAGACTGGGCGCGGCGCAGGCCCGAGCCGCCGTTCAAGAGGGATACGGCTTCGAGCACATTCGTTTTTCCGGCGCCGTTCGGGCCAAACAAAACGATATTCTTTTTTTTCGTGTTCAGACGAAGAGTTTTATGATTGCGAAAATTGGTCAGAGTGATTTGTTCAAGCATGCTTGATTTTTACTAAAAAAACACCCAAAATTCAATTATTAATTATCAATCAATGTATTCGCCTCGCTCGCGAAATTATTAATTGCAAATTGTTATGTTTCGCGCCCCATTTCCTTTGCAAATTCTTCCAGCGCTTTTTTCTGCGCGCGCGAGAGTTTTGAAGGAATGGATGTTCCGACCTCAATGTAAAGGTCGCCGCCCGGCATGCCGGCGCCCTTGACGCGCAGCCTGTCGCCGATTTGCGTTCCAGCCGCGACTTTGACCGCAAGATTTTTGCCGTCAAGCGTCGCAATCTCGATTTCCCCGCCGAGGGCCAGGGTCGAAAACGGAATCTTGGCCGTCATCGCCAAATCGTTTCCGAACCTTTGAAACAAAGGATGCGGGCGAATCCGGACATCGATGTAGAAATCGCCGGCTGCGCCGCCGAACAGCGCGGCCTCGCCCTGGCCGGCCAGACGCAGACGCATTCCGTCATGAACGCCGGCGGGAATCTTGACCTCGATAGTTCGGCTTTCGTGTCTGGTTCCTGTTCCATTGCAGGCGCCGCATTTTTCCTTTACAATCTTTCCGACCCCGTTGCAATCTGGGCATACCCGTTCGGACGAAAAAAATCCATTCCTCGCGCGGACGTACCCCGAACCGCGGCAGGTTTGGCAGACGGGCGCGGGCCTGCCGTCCTTGGTCCCGTTTCCGTTGCATTTGTCGCATTTGACATTTGACGAGAATTTAACTGTCTGGGTCGTTCCGAAATAAGCGTCTTTCAAGTCAATCGTAATTTCATGCAGCATGTCGCGCCCCTGCCGACCGGCCGCGGCCTCGCGTCCGCCCCCGAAACCGAATCCTTTTAGGACCTCGTCCATCATGTCCGACATATCAAAGCCGTTCATATTGAATTCGAAACCGCCGAAACCTCCGCCCCCAAACGGATTCGCGCCGAACGCGGCCTCGCCAAAACGGTCGTAGGCGGCTTTTTTCTGCGGGTCTTTCAGCACGTCGAACGCGTTGTTGATTTCCTTAAACTTTTCTTCGTGGTCTTTGTCGCCATGATTCTTGTCCGGATGGTATTTGAGGACAAGCTTTCTATATGCCGATTTGATTTCGGCATCTGTCGCCGATTTGGACACGCCCAAAACTTCATAGGGATTTTTCATTGTAAAGACAATATAGGTTTTTCGCGCGGAAAATCAAGGCGCTTGCAAAAAAACGAAAAATGATATAACCTTGCGCCTATGGCACAAAATTACAACGCGTCTGATATACAGGTTTTGGAGGGGCTTGAACCCGTGCGGCTCAGGCCGGGAATGTATATCGGCGGAACCGATGAAAAGGCATGGCACCATCTTCCGATTGAAATCTTGGATAACGCGATAGACGAGGCTGTCGCCGGATTCGCGAAAAAAATCATCGTGAATCTGATTGACGCAAAGACCATGGAGATTTCCGACGACGGACGCGGGGTGCCGGTTGACGAACATCCGAAATACCCGGGAAAATCGGCGTTGGAAATAATTTTCTCGATGCTTCATTCCGGCGGAAAATTCAATAACAGCGTTTACAAGACCTCGGGCGGACTGCATGGGGTGGGCGCGGCCGTCGTGAACGCTTTGTCGTCCGAAACCGTCGTGACGGCCGCGCGCGACGGGTTTTTCTGGACGCAAAAGTTCTCGCGCGGCAAAATCCTGGGGCCGATTCAAAAGGGCGGGGCGACCAAGGAGCACGGGACGACAGTGCGCTTTACGCTCGACGACAAGATTTTCGGGGCCTCGGCCGCGTTCAAGCCGATTAGAATTTATAGAATGGCGCGCGCAAAGGCGTTTTTATCAGCGGGACTTAAAATCGATTTTATCTGCAATCCGGAATTAATTACGGACGACATGGGAATGCCGGCGAAAGAAACGTTTTATTACCCGAACGGCGTGGCGGATTTTCTGGACGAGAAAACAAAAGACAGCCCGAATCTTTTGCCCCACATTTTTTCCGGCAGCGTGGATTTTCCGGACGACAACGGGCGCGTCGAATGGGCTATTACGTTTTTGACCGACGAGAACGGGGCGGCGTCCGACGACGGATTTTTCACATCATACTGCAACACGATTGCGACGATAGACGGCGGAACCCACGAACAGGGATTCAAGGCCGCGATTACGAAAGGCCTTAAAAATTATGGCGAGAAAACAGGGGCCAAAGGCGCGGCGTCCGTCATAGGGGACGATGTGTTCGACAGCGCGGCGGCAATCGTCAGCGTGTTTTACAAAACGCCGCAATTTTTGGGGCAGACAAAGGAAAAGCTTTCGAATCCCGAAATCGCAAGGCTGACGGAAAAGGCATTGTCCGACCCATGGGAAATGTTTCTGGCCTCGGACCCGAAGACGGCGAACGCGCTTTTGGAATTCGTGATTAATCTGGCGAACGCGCGGATAAAAACCAAGCAGACGCGCGACATCGCGCGAAAGACGCCGACCAAGCACGCGCGCATGCCGTCGAAACTCGCCGATTGCGCAAAACACGGAATCGAGGGGACCGAGCTGTTTATTGTCGAGGGGGAATCCGCGGGCGGGACGGCGAAACAGGCGCGCGACCGCGCGACCCAGGCGATTTACCCATTGCGCGGAAAAATCCTGAATGTTATGTCGAATTCGGACGAGAAAGCGGGCGCGAACAAGGAAATAGGCGATTTAATCGGAATAATAGGCGCCGGCACCAATGACAATTGGAACGACGAGAAATTGAGGTATGAAAAAATCATAATCATGACCGACGCGGATGTCGACGGGTCGCACATAGCGTCGCTGCTCATGACATTTTTTTACCAAACTATGCCCCAGCTGATTCACGGGGGACATCTGTATCTGTCGTGCCCGCCGCTTTATAAATTGACTGTTGGCACAGAATCAGTTTATATCGACACAGAAGAAGAACTTGAAAAATTATTATCTGAAAAATACAAGGGCAAAAAAACGGAAATCAGCCGATTCAAAGGTCTTGGCGAAATGATGCCGAATCAACTGAAAGAAACAACCATGAATCCGAAAACGCGGCGCTTGATTCGCGTCGAGCTACCGCCAAAGACGGAGGAGGGCGCCGAGGATACCGCGCGGACGCGACAGCTGGTCGGCGAACTGATGGGAAAAAAGCCGGAATTCAGATTTCGTTTTATCACCGAAAACGCAAAATTCGTAAAAGACCTGTTTGTGTAAAAATTATTAATAATTCAAGAACTCTGAACTCTCAGGCCCTATTCCCGCCTACGCGGGAATGACAAACAACTTTGTTGTTTGTCAAAAAAAACGCTACCCAGTTTTGTTCCATACACTTTTTTACAAAAAACTCTGAACTCTCAGGCCCTATTCCCGCCTACGCGGGAATGACAAACAACTCTGAATTGCCCTCGCGCGCTGCCCGTAAAATAA
>JAITLD010000092.1 GCA_031278055.1 Rickettsiales bacterium
GTCAAGTAGCCAAAGGTAGCGAAAAGTTCCAGTTTGCCACTTGCAATTCGCATAACTGCTGTCTACGAAATTGTTGACTTTTACAGGATGACAAAACCCTGGCGGGTTTTGTAAAAAAAGTGCGTGGAATAAAACTTAGTAGCGGTTTTTTTTGACAAAAAACTCTGAACTCTCAAATGACAGGACGCGGATTCGGCCGGATAAATCCTTGAATCTCGATATTAGATTCCAGCCATATTCCCGAAAGATTTTTTTCACCCCGTTTTCCTGCCCGATTCCAATTTCAATATAAAGTTTTGCGTTTGTTTTTAATAGGGCGATTTCCCGATAATATTTCAATCCGTCCGCGCCGCCGAACAGCGCCATTTTCGGATCATGTTTCGCGCCGCTATCCACGCGTGGGTCGTTATTCGGAATGTAGGGCGGGTTTGCGATTACGATATCAAAATCATTCATAAAACTCCCGCGGCATTTTGCAAAAGATAAATGAATGATTTTAATCCTGTCATTCAGGCCCAGATTTTTCGCATTTCTTCGCGCAATGCCGCAAGCATGGCGGCTTTTATCTATTCCAACGCCCGTCGCGTTCGGCAGATTTTTCAAAATCGCGCACAATAAACATCCCGTGCCCGTGCCCAAATCCAATATTGTTTTCGCGCCGCTCTCGTTTTTCAAAACCGCGTCAACCAATGTCTCGCTGTCCGGCCGCGGGTCAAGCGTATGTCTGTTTGTATAAAAAGACAAACCGTAAAACCATTTTCTATGAATGATTTTTGCAATCGGAACTTTACGTCGCAATTGCCATGCGGTCCGCCATATCCGGAAGATAGAATAATTATTCATTCCCGTATTATTCATAATCATTTTCACATCATGCGGGGACGCAAATTTTTTCAAGAATCTGAAAACTTGATTATTTGCCATATTTTTACTATAGTCTCCCCATCGTGAAAAAGCAAAAGAAATTACTTTGGGGCGGGGGAATCGCCGCTATTTTATTGCTGGCCGTAACATTAATGTTTCCGGCGCGGGTTATAACAGAAAGTCTTTATGAACAAAATATCGCCGTCAAGTCCGGCGATACTCTGTCCAGCATTCTTTTGCCGTATTCTTTGTCCGGAACGGATATTTTAGAAATCGCAAGCCTTTTGAAAAAATCCGCCGGCGTTAAAAAACTGAAAGCCGATGGCGATGTCGTCAAAATCACGCGGCCGAATGAAACCGGACCCGTGAGCAAAATCGTTCTTCAATCCGGCCCGTGGCGCCACATCGAATTCGCAAAGACGGCCGAAGGTTGGTCGTGCAATCCCATCGATATAGAAAAAGATATTCAAATCGTTTTGAAATCAGGCGAGATTCGCGACGGCGATTCATTTTATGCCGCCGGAATCCGCGCCGGCATTCCCGAGCCGGTTCTGGCCGACGCATACGACCTGCTTGCATTCGAAATGGATTTCGAGCGCGACATGCGGGCCGGACAGCAATTCATGATTATGTATGAAGAAAATTATGCCGAAGGGCAGTTCGTCAACACCGGAAACGTAATCGCACTCAGGTTCGACGCGGGCGGATACCGCGGCACGATAAAAATGTATAGGTTCGGCCGCGGATATTACGACGAACGCGGCGGCGGCGCGATAAAATCCCTGAAACGCACGCCCATCAACAACGCCCGCGTGACGTCCAGTTTCGGGCGCAACCGCAAGCATCCAGTGCTGGGCTTTACGCGCGCGCATCGCGGCGTCGATTTTCGCGCGGCCCACGGCACGCCGATTCCATCGGCGGGTTCGGGGCGCGTCGTCGCGCGCGGCGCGAACAGCGGATACGGCAATTATATCCGGATTCGACACAATGCGACATACGAAACATTGTATGCGCACCTCAGCCGGTTTCAGGCGGGCGTCGGCGTCGGCTCGCAGGTCAGGCAGGGGCAGATTGTCGGGTATGTCGGATCGACCGGTCTGTCGTCGGGCCCGCATCTGCATTACGAAATAATTAAAAACGGCACGCGCGTGAATCCCATGACCGTAAAGTTGCCGGCCATCAGCAACCTTGGCGGCGCGGACAAAACGGAATTTTTGGAACTGCGCGCCGAGATGGATAAATCCATAGATTTGATGGAGCAATTTCCCACATTGGTCATGTATGAATGATTATCCCAGCTGCTCCAAAACCGCGTTCATGTTTTCGCGCAGCACTTCGGGTTGATTGGACCATTTCAACTGATTTCTCAAAAGCTTCGTGCAATCATTGATTTGCGCGTCCGGCAGGCCGGAGGCCGCCGCGATTTTCTGCCAGCTGACGCGCGGATCGACGATGTGCCCGCCATGCCCGTTCGGAAAAACCCATTTTCCGCTTTGCGATATGTTCTGCAACAGAACCGCCGCCTTGTCGGTCAAGGGCATGGACTTGTAAAAATAATTCTTCATATCCAAATCATTCCAGTTCATCGAAAAGACGTCGGATTTGCGCATGAATCCGAAAACCAGCATTAAAAACGCGTTTTTCAGAACATAATTTTTTTCGCGTTTTATTTTTGAAAGGATTTTGCGCAGTCCCTTCATAGTCAAATTATTCCTGCGACGATTCTCGTCGACAGGTTTTATTCCAAGCGCCGGATTTTTCGAAACCCAATTTTTAAGAATTGCGAAATTAAACAGCGATTTTATAATTTCGCGCATTCTGTTCGCTGTCGCCGCGCCATGATTCCGCGCGATGTCTTCATTCAGACCGACCAATTCGTCGGCCGTTATTTCATTCAGGTATTTGTCCAGCAGCGGGCGCCATAGGGTTTCGACCGCTCGCGCGAGCTTTTGGCGCGATTTTTCGACGCGGTGGATTTTTTCGGCCATGAACATCCTGACCGCTCGCGCGAACCGAATCCGCTTTCTTTTAGTTTCCGCGGGACTCGCGATACTCTGCAATACCGAGATAACTTTTTCGCGTGCCTCGTCTATGGACATATTCGGATAGTTTCCCAAAATTATGCGGACGTCTCTTCCTTTGACGCGCTTGCGCGTGAAGAACGTTTTGATGCCGCGCGCCGTGATATAAAGGCGAAGCCTCTTGTCGCCCATGTCCTGGCAGACGTCGAACCCGCGCTCTGGTATCTGCAAGTTGTCCAAAATATGCGGATAAAAGAAAAATTGCTGCGTCATTTATTTTCTCCCAGATTCAATATGCTTACGATTACGCGTCTGATAGTATCCATTTCCGTCGGCTTTGATTCGGCGACCAGCAATGTCAATGCCGCCAATGCCGCGTCGTCGATAATTTTCGCGCCTTTTTTATTAAATAGGATTTTATTTTTCGCCAGAAAATACGCAAAGCAAAATGCCGCGATTCTTTTATTCCCGTCGACGAACGAATGATTTTTCACAACCAGATAAAGAAGAGTTGCCGCTTTTTCTTCCAAAGTCGGATAAAGGTCTTTATCGTCGAACGACTGATAAATCTGGCCGATCGACGAAGCAAATGAATCGTCTTTCGGCGCGCCGAACAAGGCGCCGAATTTCGGCTTCATTTTCGCGATTTCGCGCAGCAATTCGTCGACTGTGATTTCCGCGGCCTTCGTTTTGTGTAATCCTCTTTCGTCTAATTTTTCATGGTCGTAATTATCCAGAACCTCGAGCCCGTCGGCGAATTGTCCCGCGACATTCAGCAATTCGCGCATCATTGGGTCAAGATTTTCA
This sequence comes from Rickettsiales bacterium, assembly GCA_031278055.1. Lineage (GTDB taxonomy): Bacteria > Pseudomonadota > Alphaproteobacteria > Rs-D84 > Rs-D84 > JAISGC01. The sequence goes on from JAITLD010000092.1 coordinate 3,693, forward strand.
ATCTGGTTTTCCGAGGCGCGTTTCAGCAGGTTTATGGTTTGCGCCAGCATTTGAATTTTTTCGGCCCCTATCCGCTTTTCATTTATCGCATAACCGTCGGTCAGATATTTTTTAAGCACGCCTGTCGCCCAAACGCGGAAAGCCGTTGCGTTTTTGGAATTCACGCGGTAGCCGACCGAAATAATCATATCGAGATTATAGAAATCAATTTTACGGGAAATCTGACGCTTCCCCTCC
>JAITLD010000001.1 GCA_031278055.1 Rickettsiales bacterium
CCCCCCGTATCTATTTCGGAAAACACGGCATACGCGCAAGACAACGCGACATTACGGCATGCGCCCATAAGAATCGGCTTTAATACCGAGGGGGACAGACTTGTTCCGCCGGCATACGAATTGACCTGGGTTATCTGATTGTTATAGCATGTTGAGACATCGCTCACACAACTTTTGGCATATTCCGAAATAATGCTGTTCTGCGCAGCGTTGACCTGGGTCATCGTCCGTTCCAGATACGACTTTACAACCGTGTTGTTCTCGATATACTGGCCCTCCTCGTATGTGGCCAGACGACACTTTTCCAAAACCGGCCGACAGAATCCGGATTTTATGCGGCCATTTTCCATGACGCCGATTTTGCTTTTCAGATAATTGACTACCTTGCAGCCATTATGATTATCTTCGTCCGACGAACAAGTAGGGTTGGACAAAAGCTCGTCGAGTTTCACGGCGCTATACGAACTCATAAGATTTCGAATGGAAACAACGTCGCCGCCCGGAACAACACTGCCATTCTCATCAATAGCGACTTTTGTCGGATCCAGGCATTTGTAATAATTCGACCCGCATACCATTTCATCGCGCATGCATGTATCAAGCGCGCTGACACATCCCCTGGCGTCATACGAATTCTGGTCGGCCATCACAGCCAAACGCGCCTTTTGCAACATGGACGTCGCGGATTTTATATTCGTTCTAACATTCGAAGTCGCTTTTTTTAATCCCGCCTCGTACGCGACGCAGGTCTTGTCTATTTCAATATCGTATTGTCCCGAAATAATCGACTGGTCGGCTTTCTTAGGGGCACATCGCGAAAGGATAGCGCTACATTTCTTTTTGGCCGCGCTGTAAAGCTCGGTCCCGCGCATATTGGCAAAACTTTCGTTGTTTCCGAACATCGACCCCAAATCAAAATCAGAACTAGAACCCGAAAAATCCAATTCAAAATCCAACGTCATGTTGGATGAGCTGGAAAATCCCGAATCCGGATCCTTTATTATTTTCTCAATTTCCTCCAACATATTGCGCGATTGGGTTTTGTCTTCAAGGGAACTCAAAACCTCTTCGGCTTCGGTTTCTTTTAGAATCGACCTGACTTCGTCCGCCGACAGGCCGACATAGCGAATCTGCTGCGCCACATTGTTTAATTCTTCGGTCGCCTTAGTCAGAGAATCCTCGACTTTCTTATATTGTTCAAGTCGTCCCGAACACGAGCATTGCTTTTGATTCGCATCGAGAACATTGCAGAATTGATCCAGACACTCAAAATATGCGACGCTGCAATCGGCCAATTCACCGGCGGCGCTAGGCGTCTCGACAGACACAGCCTCTGCCAAAAAAGGATTGTCTGTCGCGGCGCGGGCGACGCGGCGCATTGTTTTTCTTTCGATGTCCCCTTCAATATCGGAACCGGTTACGGAATTTCCGCGCCCGACAACCGCGCGGCCGTCAGCCTCGACACCGGATGACCGCAGACTTTGAGTGCTGCTTCGCGATATGGAGCGCGCGGAACCCGCCCCGCTTGAAACGACGCCCCGCCCGCTTCCGGATTGCGCATTTTCAGATGTGGAATTCGTATGCAACACCGCCCTTGTCGCGGCGGCGCGTGTCGGCGCAACAACTGACGCGCCGATCTGCGGATTCCTGGTTTCGGATTTCTGAGTTCTGGTTTCCGCCGCCCCGCCGCGCGTCGTCCGGACAGCCGAGGTTTGCTCGACAACAGAATTCTTCACCGCCACCCTCGAAGCCTCCGTTTTAGAATCCCGAACATTATCAGTTCTTTGAATTCTGACTTCGCTTTGAGCGCCGCGCGACGAGCGCGCGACCTCGTCAGCGAAAGACGCGCCCGCAAACACAGCAAACAAAACGGCGATAATTTTATTCATGCCCTGATATTCCCTGTTATAGCGGGAATCAACTTATGAACGAATTATATCAGAAAAAACGTTCGTTTTATAGTAAAAATTCCGCGTCCGCAAACATGCGCGGGCATTCGCCCGCGCATTTCCGCAATAAATCGGGATTGAAACTTAATTGCAAGTATTAGTGCTTGAATTCCATTGCTTTCCTCCGCTACAATCGCATTGGTTTGTTCCGGAATTCCAAGTCGAATCAGACGGGCATGCCTCGCATACGCTTCTGTCGCCATTCCAATGCTGCCCCGCCTGACACGTAATCACGCCCGGACCCCATGACTTTCCGAATTCTCGAATTCCTCCGGCCCCATCGACACCCGGCGTATTCTGCAAACAACTTTCCCGAATACCTTTGCTTGTTTTTGAATCAGTCGAACCAGTGCCATTCAGAATTTCCGCCAACATCACGAGGTTGCGGCACGTGTTTTCGCCAACCACCGCGCTTTCTTTGCATGCTTTTGTATCCGTGAACTCATTATCGGAAATCGCGACTATCTCACGCGCATCGCGATTGCATACCATATCCTCGTAACATGACGGTATTTCCGCGCTTTGCGCGCAATAATTCTTGATCCTGGCGGCGCTCCAATTCGCGTTCGTTCGGGTCTGCTGATCATAACAGGAATAAATCTCGTTCACACAGGATTTGTATTTTTCCTTTGCCGACGTCAGCGCGGCCGCAATGTTGCTCTCTTTTTCCTGCGCGAATTCCAATCGCTTTTTCTGAAGAAGCTGCGTCGCGGCGATTTTCTGATACGCCATGTTTTGCGCCTGAGTCCTCAGCTCTTCCCCATACACGTCGCAGTCGGCATTCGCGTCAAGAACATACTTTTGCAAAACCGACAGGCGCGCGTCCGCAATCGGCAGGCGCAGGGTCGAATAAGGATCGCCCGATGTTGTTGTGTAACCAAAGCATGCCGCCGTGCCAACGCTGGCGGCTGTGCCTTTCGGCGTCACGAACTCGACTTCATTGCCATCATTCGTCACAGTTATGTCGCTGTTCATGTTATACGGACCGCTTCCGCCGCCCTGCGCCGCCGGCCGATTGCCGCACATTTCATAAACTCCGTTGAAGCACGAATCAAGAACGCGGCCGCAGACATTATTGTGCGCGTATTGAAACAGCTCATAGCCCCATGTTTTCGCCAATGTATCGACGCTGGTTTCAGTGTTGAATATGGAATTGCTACTGTTCACGACCATATCGACATTATTGAATGCGCTGAGCAGGCTGTCAGTATCGTCAACATTGATGGTGTTCACCTCGTCTATTGTAGCGGCATACGTCTGCAACGACGTCAATATATCGGAATCGGCGCCGTTAAGAACATCCATCCAGGCCGTATCACCGGTTCCACCGTAAAGATTCTTGCAAGTATCGTTCATCGAGGTTTCGCACGCCGAAGTGTCCAACATCAGATGATTGTCGCACCATTCTTTCATCGAGGCATTACTGCCCAACGATTTTTTGGCGTCGCGATACGATACGCAGTTCAGCGATTTTTCCGCCTCGGTCAATTCGAATGCCGAATGAATCGATTCCCCCTTCGTGGCGATCAAAAGCGACAATTCGCCGGAAACTTTCAGCAAATCTTCTTTCGCCGTTTGCAAAGTCGCCTCGACCTGATTAAATGTTTTTACGCGGCCCGCGCACGCGCAACGCCGCTGGCCAGGGTTTCTTGCGGTGCAAATTTCATCCATACAAGTATAATAAGACGACAGGCAATTGGAATAAGAATCGGCGGACAGCATTCCGGTATTCGGATCTATCAGAGTATTATAAAGCGTCGGCGACAATTTCGTGGTCAGCGAAGTAAGTGTGGTCGAAGTTGACGCGCGAATGGCGGAGCCCGTCAAAGCAACCCTCGACGCCTGCTGGATTCCACCCGCGCGGGCAACAACCGAACGGCTTTGCGTAGAACGGCCGGAAGATGCGCCGCTTCCCGCGCGAGAACGGACGTTCCGCGTCGCGTTGGCGGCGGCTTGAGCCGTGCGATTGGCGGCCGAACTAGACCTGACGGCGACATTGCGGCCCGTTTGCACGACTTCGCGCGAAGTCCCCTGCTGTTTGGCAGACGCATTGGATACGGTATTGCCGGCCGCGCCCGCCCCGCGCACAGCGCCGCCGGACCGGCCGCTCGCCGAACGCGGAGAGGCGCGCGGGCTTTGCACCGCGACAGCATTATTTTGGACGGGCATTTGCACAGGGTCCGCCAACGCGGCGGACAAAGAAAACGCCATGAATATAAATGCAAATCCGGCGGCCAAGAACAGGCCGCCCAACCAGCCCTGAATTTTATTGCGAAGAACCCGTGACTTCATACAAAACTCCGTACGTCTTGTCCAATTATAACAAGTTTTCCAAAAATCCCAAAGAAAATTATGAATTAAAAATTAAGAAAAAGCTATTCGCCGCATCGCTGATTTTTCATTCTTAAATTCCGAATTTTCTTAAGATTCCGATCACCAGCTCATCGACTTATATGTTTTCGAGCCGACGGTATCGCCGAACATATCCCGCTTTTTTTCGGACAGCGTTTGAAATGTGTCGTTGGAAATAACGCGCAAAACGAACGAATCATCGCTGCGCTGCGATAAAACCGGAATAATCCTTTTATCTATAATTCCGGCGTCTTTCAATACTTGCTCGATTATAGCAAGGCGCCGGGCCGCCAGTTTTCGCCCGTCATACGACCGCGCGCCGCGTTCGGAAATGGAAATTTGGACCGCGCGCTTCGGGTTCGCGGCCACTATCGCGGCATATTCGGTCAAAAGATTGTAATTGTCGCGCGACAACGCGGAATCATCATCGTTGAAAGAAATTTTAACTTCAAGCGGACGAACGCCCCCCGATTGTTCGGATAAATCGCGGGACGAATCAAACCCGACGGAAGATTCGGAAAAACTGGCCTCGTCAAACCCGTCGTCAATCTGATATGTCGATAAATGCTTGTTTTCCGTCGTGAAAGTTTTTTTGAACGCGCGCTTTAATTGCGCGGGCGATAGCTTGGTCAACGGAACATCGCCCTTATACGCGAATTCGTCTTCATTTGTTTCAGGCTCCGGACTGACGGATTTTTTCATAGGCGCGGGAATAAATTTAGGCGCGGACTTTATTGTCGACGGCACAGTTCGCAAAGCCGGTTTTGAATTTTTTCTCGGCGACATGTTGTCTTCGTCTGTTTCCTTGGGGGCCGACGCCGCGCTTTTTTTCACGCGCCCCGCAGAATTTCTAATAATCGGAATTGTACGCGACTTAATCGCGCCGGTCGGTCTGGTCGCCGCGAAAGCCGGCCCTTCATCCAATTCTTCCTCGGGCAAAATGAAATCCGGTCTAAAAGTCGCGTATTCATGCTTTTCCGGCATGCGAAGCGGCGCCTCGCCATCCAAATTATTCGACCACAAATCATTGGCCGGTTTATTCGGAACCAGCAACTCGCCATCCGCGACAACGGCTATTTTGCTTTGTATTCTTTTATTATCATCTTCGCCCGCCGGTTGCTTCGGCGGCGGCACGCCGTATAAATCAAGCGCCGAAACACTGCGCGCGACATTGACCACAGGCAATTCCCCGATGGCAAAAGCGCTGTCCGCCAACAATAAAATAGATAATGCCAAAGGGAACTTAGACATGCCTTTTCTTCCTTAGATGGAATTTTAGAAAAAAAACGCTTATCGACGCAAGAAGTTTTTTTTCAATTATTAATTATCAATTGATAATTAATAATTATTCTGCAATAGTGAATGTCATGGGAAAATTGATTGTGTTTGATTTTGACGGGACATTGTCGTCGTCGGATACGAATTTCGAATTTTGGAAATTCGCAATGCGCCGGTCGGTCCGCCCATATTTCTTTCTGCCGTTGACTATTTTCGGAATGCTAATAAAACCACTGAACAAAAACGGCGCATTTTGGCGGGAAATATCGCGCCTGTGGATATCCGTCCCGCTGCTAAAAAAATTAAGGAATGATTTTATAAAGGAACACTTGAAAAAACGATTCGGTTGGGCCGCCGAACAAGTGCGCGCGGAAAAGGCGAAGAGAAACATCGTCATTTGTATTTCCGCAAGTCCGGACTATTTCGTGCGCGAACTAGTCGGGGATATGGGTTTCGACCTGGTTCTATGTAGCATTACGGATAAGAAAAAGCCGTGGAAATATAAATTCTTGTGTTATGGCGAAAATAAACTGGCCGCGTTAAATCTGGCAATTAAAAAAAACTATGAAATCGCGCGCGCCTATTCCGACAATAAATCGGATTTGCCGATAATGAAATTGGCAAATGATAAAGTATGGATAAATCCGCAGACCGGCTGCCGTATCAATCAGAACGCTTGATTTACCCGCGTAAAATTACTACACTTTCCGCTATGTGGGAGGGAGAAAAAAAATCCGCCGGTAATTTCATGATTCAGGCTCTGCTGGCTCTGGCGTTGGTCGTCATGTTTCTTCCCGTATTCGTCCGAAAAATCGCCGATAAAAACGCGAACCGCGAAAATATGGCCGTCGTCGCCCAAATCTCGTCGGCATTCGACGCCGCGCGCGCGTTCGTCCGCGAGGAATTTGACAGTTTTCCCGACGGAGTCAAAATTTTTTCAGACGACGAATTTGTCGAAAAATTAGAGCCGTTCGGATTGCCGCTCGGCTTTGTTCCGCGAACGCCGCTTAATCAAAATATTTCCCTAATAGTCAGCAAAAAAGGTCAAAATATATTTTCGGTCCTGGATATAAGCGGCGGGCATTTAAGCGAAATGCGCCGCGCCGAAATACTGGCACGCATAGGATTCTGGGGCGCGGCGGTGGACGAAGATGGAACTGTCAGGGGCGCGACGGGGGGATGGGAACTTTCAGATCCGCCGAATAATGTGGCTTTAAGCCAGTATAGCATTCTAGTGCGCGTGCCGGAAGACGAGGAATTTTCCGAACTGATTATGCGGCAAGCGAAAGACCCGTCGAAAAATATTTTTCATACCGACCTGAAAATGGACGGCAACAACATATCGGCCGTCAGGGCTCTTTCCGCAAATACCGGAAAAATAAAAAATGTCGGCGCGAATGACTTCGTGTTGTCCGGAATAGAAACCGACAGGAAAAACAAAAATGAAATCGGCGGCATGCGCGCGGGAAAAATTTGGTTTTCGGCGCGCGACGGAAACCCGCTGACAATCATGCGAAGCGACCTTAAAACTGGGCAATTCTTCGCGTCCAGCATTGCGAATTACGGCGAGACGCCCTCTCTCGCCGCGGGACTTGTCACAATCCGCGATTTTAATATGACAGCCGGTCGGACCGGCTTCACGGGGCCGAGCGAATGGAACATCAACGCGTCCGCGAATTTCACAAACATGACTCTGAGCGTTGAAAAATTAAGCATATCGTCATACCTCGATACCAGCCGGGGACAAGACGTATTTTTGAACGCGGACGACCCGAATCAATTGGAATATCAATCGGGAAGCGGAATTCGGGCCGATGTGATGAAAACGGACAATATTGTTTTGCGCGACCAAATTTCGAGCGACCTTTTGGCAGGCGGAACCGGCGGAACGATGATTGAAATCCGACCCGCGGCCACCAGCCTGCTTCCGGACGCGATTCTCGTCGGAATAAACAACGACAGCCTCGTCATTCCGTTATCGGCGTCCGATAATTTGGGAAAAACGGAATCCTGCAAAAATATTATCTCGCGTTTCGGCGGCAGGTATAATTCGGCGTCGCTGGCCGATAACATCATATGCCAATTCGTTTTATACAACAGAATCGAACGCAGAATCGAAATAAAAAAATGCCTGATGAACGGGGGCGCGAAATGCTTGTAAAGAACCGCGTCGGCGAGTCGCGCGGCGCCTCTATTCTAGAAATGTTATTCGCAATCGCGATTGTCGCGCTGGCCATGCCTTTCGCATACAGGCAGATTTCGGATGTCGGACACAATATGAAAATGATGTCGGTTGCCGGAAAATTGATTGCCGACGCGGACTCGATTAAAAATTATATCCGCCTGCACGCCAATGAAATACCGCCGAACGAAGTAATAGAGGCACAAACCGACGAAGAGGATAAAAAAATATTCATGATGAAATCATCTGATGGAATCGCGGCATACGTATTAATCAATACATACAACTCGGACATTTTATCAGCGAATAAAATTGCGAATTTAATCGGACCGGACGCGGGCGTGGCCGAAGATGGCGGCATGGCATACAGCGCGGCGGGAAATTGGGCGGTTTCGATAGAGGGCGCCGCGGCGGGCGACATAGTTTACAGAATCGGTCCCGAGAAACTGAACGACGACACGGAAAAATACCTGCATAGAACCGTTTTATCCGAAGGCGAATTGTCGACAATGAAGCGCGATCTGTCGATGGGAAACCGATCAATTGCAAATGCGGATGTGATTGCCGCGCAGAAATTGACATCGATGGATTTGGACGCGTACCTTGCGCGGGCTTTGATGATTTCGGCAAATTCGCTTTACTTCACAAACGGATTGAACTTGAATCCCGGCCAGTCCCGCATTCCAAGCATTCGGGCGAACGGCGACGTTATAGGATTTAGAAACTTTTGGACTGACAGTTTTTCCAGCCCGTCCGGCGCCATGACAACAGACCGCGCGTCAATCGCGAAGAAACTGACCGTATCGAAAAAGTTCGAGGTCAAGTCGCCTTATTCGCGAACTGTGTCCGGATTCGCGGGCGTATCGGCCGGAAACGTAAAGACAGCCTATCTTGACACGACGAATCTGACTTTTATGCCGGGATTCGGATTGACGGTTTCAAGCGAGCTTTTGTATTCGTCGACGCCGCCGATAAAACTTGGGTCTTGGACATTTCCAAATTCAGGCGGCGCGGGCCCGAAATTCAATTCCTTAAAATTGCAAAACCTTGGAAACAAAAATCTCGCGACCGGAATTCCGGATTTTTCCAAAATATTAAAGGAAGGATGGCAATGAAAGATTTGGCGGGAAAAAGTTTTCGGGAAATCGATCAGCGCGGCGGCGGCCTGCTTGAACTCTTGCTCGCGCTGGCTGTGTTCATGTCGCTGTTGCCATTCATTTATAATTTCGCGGCCAAAAGAATGGAACAGGCCGAAAATACCGCAATCGTCCGGAAAATAGAAATAGTCCGCGAATCATTGGAAAAATACGTCGAGGATAACAGGCAGAAATTTCTCGCGCCCGTATCCAAAAATGTGACGCGGGTGAATATTAATGAATTGAATTTGCCGAAAAATGAGGAAATAAAAAATGCGCGAATACAATTGCGCGTTGTAAAATCCAAGGATTCGGCGGGCCGCGCATTCGTCCAGGGAATCGTGATTTTTGATTCTCCGGAATTGACGCCCCTCAGAACGCGGCAAATCGCGCAGGCTGCGGGTGAAAACTCGGGCTTTGCGGATGGAAATATGCTTTACGGCTCGTTCGGAACGTGGCGGACTTTAATTACCGGAATCGACGCGGCGGCGGGCAGCCATTCAATATTGTCTGGCACGCGCCCCCTTCGTAGCGGCGGCGACTATCTGCGACGATTGCCGTCCGACAACGACCTGGACGCAACAATGCAGTCCGATTTAGATATGGGCGGACACGGAATCGAAAACGCGAAAAACATAACGGCGTCAAGGGCCAGGTTTCTCGAAGCCTTGGAAGCAGATACTATCGAGGCCTCAAAAATGTCCGTGTCGAACAGATTGGATTGGGCGGCGCCGCTCGAAGTGTTTGGCGAGGCGACGGTGATGGGACCGATAACCGCGGACAGTCGCTCGATAGACGCATCGGCCATATCGGTATCGGGCCGATCCCAGTTTCGGTCAGTCACGGCCGACGAACTGAAAGCTGAAAATCTGTATCTGTCGGGATTTTCCGTCGCGCCCGCCGTCGGAACGCCGGCCGTGCTTTCAATCTCCGGTTCGCTGGACATGGTGAAAGGTCATGTGAAAGCGATCGATACTTTCGTCGAATTTTCCGGATCGGTCGCGCCAAAACTAATCGTGTCGGGCAGAATCGAAGATTCGTCCAATTCCTCGTTCTATTGGAATCTGTCGGGCGGGGACGCGGCGCTCGGCGACATGCAGTTGTCGAATCTGAATCAAATTATCAAGCAGGTTTATTTGAGCGAAAGAACTGGAAAAACGGAAACGGAATATTTGATGGGAAACGTGATAATGAACAGCAATTCTACAGTATCCGATTATATCCGCGCGCTGGAACAAGTTAAAAGGGTTGTCGAGAACAAATATCTCGAAATCAAAGATTTCTTATAGGTTGAAATTGGAAAAATAACGGCTAGAATTAAAATTATGAAAACCGTCTGCGCGTTTTGCAAAACAGAGTTTAATACCTCGTCCAACGGGGCTGGGCGCTGCCCTGTTTGCGGCCACAGAACGCCGCCTGTCCGCGCAAAGCCGGAAACGCCGAAACTCTTTATCGCGGTCGCGCTTTTTCTGGCGGCGAGCATATTCGCGGTTGTCACCATCAACCTGTTCAACAGAAATCAAAAGAAAGAACTTTTAACTGTCTTGATTACAAATGTCGGATTTGACGATAAAGGGTATATTGTTAAGGGAAATATACGAAACTATTCCGAGACGACGTATTCGATTCCGGATTTGGTATTCATGCTGAAATCAGATTCCGGCACAGTTTTGAATCAAGTCGTGCAATTGCCGCCAAGCGGATTGATAGAACCGATGTCGGACATGGAGTTTATAAAAAAAATCAGTCCCATTGTTCCGGGCGCGAAGAAAATATCCGTCCACTTTGCCGAAGAGGAAAACTGAATGAAAAAAATATTTGTTTTGTTATTTTGCCTGTTTTTCGCGCAATTGCATGCCGACAGCGATATAGTTATCGACGTGTCGAAACAAGGGGATTATATCGTGATAGGAAAAGATTCCCCGTCTGGCGCCGCGCGCGGGACAAAAATGCCCGTTGATTACGACAATAATAAAGATGCGGAAAATCCGGCGACGTTCCGCGCCAATATTCAGTCGACCAGCACGGACTGGGAGGCGATATCCGGCCTGCGTCTGTCGGAATATAAAATCACGTTCTCTGGAAACAAAGCCGTTGGAAAAACCGGATGGGAAATGTATTTCTTGGACGAGTTTCCGTGCTATGGATACGGCCAGTATGTTAGAACATGGATTGGAGCGAATGACAAAAATGGGCTCGTGCGCGCCAATTGCCTGAAACAGCCGAAAGAAATTAAACTCGCATACAGGGTTGCGAAAAAAAACGACCCGCAGGGGCGCACGACGGGAATATTAAAATGCAGGGTTGAAAAAAATCTGTCCATCGACCTGTCCAAATGCGACAAACAGGACTGGTCGGATTGGGCAAAAGACAGTAATTAATTATCAATTGATAATTAATAATGTAAATTAGATATGCGGCAGACATTCGCAATTTCGGAAAATGACGCGGGCATTCGCGTTGATAAATTTTTGGCCGGACAAATTCCGAATTTTTCGCGCGGCGAAATTCAAAAAATGCAAAAGAATTTCGATAATTCGCGCAAATTAAAAACCGGAGATGTTGTTGAGATTGAAATTCCAGAACTGACAACAGATAGAGAGCCATCGGCGGAAAAAAATGACAAATTGCCGGCCGATAGTTCCAAATTATCAATTATCTTTGAGGACGACGACATCATCGCGATAGACAAGCCGCGCGGAATGGTGATGTATCCGGCCGCAGGAAACAAAACCGGAACGCTGACGCAGGAATTGCAAAAATATTGCGTGCTGTCAAAACTCGGCGGAGACATTCGGCCCGGAGTAGTGCATAGAATAGACAAAAATACCAGCGGCGTTGTGGTGCTGGCAAAAACGGATATCGCGTTCCGCGCGCTCGTGAAAACATTTTCCGAACATAAATTAATTCGGAAATACATCGCGTTCGTCTGGGGCGTGCCGACATGGACGACGGCGGAAATCGAGGGAAATATCGCGCGCAATAGCCGCAATAGAAAAAAAATGAGCATGGTGAAATCGGGGGGCAGAATCGCGAAAACATCAGCCGAAGTAATAAATGTATGGACCCGCGCGGGTGTTTCGGAATTGCGCTGCACATTATTTACAGGGCGAACGCATCAAATCAGGGTCCATCTGTCCGCGCACGGAATGGGGGTCTTGACGGACCCGCTATACGGACGCGGCAAGGAAAGCAAAATTAAGCCGGGCCCATTATTGTATTTTTTGCGCGGTCATACCGGCCAATGCCTGCATGCGGAAACTTTGGAATTAAATCATCCTATAACCGGAACGCCGTTGAAATTTCGCGCCCCTCTTCCAGATGATTTGAAAGAATTAAAAGAAACATTGGACAATTACTGAAACAAGACAAGAGAGTTCAGAGTTTTTTGTCATTCCTGTAAAAGTCAACAATTTCGTAGACAGAATTTATCGACAAGGACGGGATAGCTTTTTCTAAGTGTTTTAACAGGAAAAAGTTAGATTTGTGCCTGT
>JAITLD010000018.1 GCA_031278055.1 Rickettsiales bacterium
ATAAATCGCTGGACATAAAATCGTCCATGTTATATTATTTATCATCCGAAAAAAAATGAACGACATTTTCATTCCCAATTTCATTGAAATAAATGGCGGCAAGCCGCTTGTTGAAGACGCAACCGTGCAAATTTCCGGCGCGAAGAACGAAGTTTTGGGCGCAATGTGCGCCGCAATTCTTACCGATCAAATCGTAGAATTTAACAATGTTCCTCATATTACAGACGTCATTGATTTATGTGAAATTATGCGGAAAATAGGGATTTATATCGACTATTTTCCTGAAAGGAAATATTTGAAAATTCGCGCAAAACGGATAATTTCAAATACTTTACCAGCCGAGGCGCTGAAATTTCGCGCCTCGTATTACATATGGGGCGCGTTAATGGCCCGATTCTCGAAAACGCGCGAATTTCGATCGCTCAAAATTCAAATTCCAGGTGGATGCGAATTCGGAGGGGCGCGGGCGATTGACTATCACATAGATTTATTGAAAAACATTTTTGGAACAGATTTGATAGAATCTTCCGACAGTCTGGAATTCGTATTACCGAAACACTTCGATGCATCCGAAATGCCGATTTATTCCACACGACAAGTTTCGCACGGCGCAACCTTTCATTGGCTGTTATCCGCCGCATTATCGCCAGACTTAAAGATGATTTATAATGCGTCATTAGAACCGGAAGTCCCGCATTTATTGGGAATTCTAAACAGAATGGGGGCCGATATTCGCGGCACGAACACGACGGCGATAACAAATTTCGGATTCAACGGCAAACTGCTTTCCGGCGGAACCTTTGATATTTTACCGGACAGGATGGAGACCGGATTCTATGCGCTTTTAGCTATGGCCTTGAAGTCGCGTATAAAATTAATCGGAACAAATATAGAATCATGCAGACCATGGCTGAATTCAATCATAGATATTGTCGGCGCGGGACGGTGCAATCTTGGGAACGATTTTATGTTTTTCGATTTCCAAAATCTTCAAGATTTCAATGGACGCAATTTCATAATGTCGCCAATTCCAGGAAAAGAAACCGATATGCAACAAATATTAACGCCAATTTTGGCGACGGCCCGCAGTCAATCAAAAATTTATGATCCAATTTGGCCCGGCCGAACAAGTCATCTTCCAGAAATGGCTAAATTCGGGATAAAATCTAAAGCCCGGACAATAGAAATTAATAATTCGGTTGCCCCGCAGGCTATAGAAATCACAATTTTCCCATCCAAAATAAAATCGGCTGAAACATCGGGAATGGATCTGCGCGGCACGGCCGGCTTAATTATTTGCGCGGCGATTGCCCGCGGAGTATCGCGGATAAACAACCCTAAATTCGCACTGCGCGGATATCCAAACCTGATTGAAAACCTAAAAAATATCGGGATCGACGTGAAAGTTCCTTCGATATAAAAAGCAAGCGATTATGCTAATATTGCGCTGTCGGCAAATCGGCAGTGTTTATTATTGGAATTGACTGACCGGCACTGTTTTCGGATACGTCCTGTATCGCCGTCAATGATCCAGCGCCAACAATGGCCGGTCTATCTGATAAATCATCATAGCTGCCACTAGTCGCAACCAATGATAAATCGGATGGTTGGACTGCCGTATCCGCCTTGGACAGCGAATCGACTATTACGGCCGCTAAATCAGCCGACGACACGGAATTCTTAAATGCCATAGTCCCAAAATTTTCACCTTTGGTATTTATCGCCTGTTCAATGGCTATTTTCACCGCACCGCTGGTTATTAAATTTCCGGATGAAGTGGTTACGACTGTATCAATACCGCGCGACCCAAGTTTTCCATCAACGGCGGTGTACGTAACGATATCGCCGGCATTGCCCCCAACTAAATCTTGTTTTGATTGCAAAATATCGGACAGTTCCGCAGATGACACACCGTTCCACCCGCTCTGGATCAGATCTGCCGCCCGCGCTTCTAAACTGCCAAGCTGTTTTTCAAAAGTCTCTGTTCGTTTTTCCAAATCGGTTAGATTCAGATTAGTATCTGAAGAATATGGCTTGGCTATATTATTACTCTGCGTCGCACCGATAGAAGCGGGTTTACTAGTTATATTATCCTTATTCTTTATAAAACTGCCTATTGAAAATCTGGCGGGAAGAGTTTTACCCTTTGACTTTATCGTGCTGAATGTGCCAGCCGCATGCAACGCTGCCACCGATAACATAGATAACAAAAATAAACCTATTTTTTTCACTTCTATGAAAATTATACCACAAAATTAATATTGAAAAAAATCGTTTTATCATATCAATGATTGCGACATTTCGCGCGGACGATGTATGCCTAGAAGTTTCAGCATTGTCGGCGCAATGTTTGCCAATCCGGCACCTCGCAACCGTCGGAGACGTAACCTCTGATCGGAAACCAAAATAAACGGCACTGGGTTTGTTGTATGCGCCGTCCATTTACGGCCGCGCCAATCTGCCATTTTTTCCGCATTTCCGTGATCGGCTGTAATCAAAATAGTTCCGCCAAGCTTCAACACAACTGGCACAATTCTGGCAAGACATTTATCAAGCGCTTCCATTGCGCGAATCGTCGCGGGCTTGTTTCCCGTGTGGCCAACCATATCCCCATTTGCGTAATTCATTATCACAACTTGAAAATGATTAATATTTTTTAAAAATTCCCTCGTTATCTGTGGCGCAGACATTTCCGGTTTCATATCAAATGTTGCAACCGATGGGCTCGGAACCAAAATCTTTTTTTCCAATGGGTAATCGACCATCCGCTCCGAATCGAAAAAATACGTCACATGATTGTATTTTTCAGTTTCCGCCAGACGCAACTGAGACAAATCATTTTTTGCCAACACATCTCCCAACGTGTTTTTAATTGGAGTATTAGAGAGCAGGGCGGGACAATATTTGTCCAACCCTCTACCATATTGAGAGAAGCACAAAATCCGCCGGTGTCCGGACTTTACCAGCAATTTCAGGAATTGATACGAACGATCGGCACGATAATTAAAGAATAAAACACCGTCGTTTTTAGTAAGCGGCGGGGCAGCGAATCGAACGGGTTTTATGAATTCGTCCGTTATTCTATCGCGATATGACCTCTGTATAACCTGTTCAATTGTATTTTTATTTTCGTGACCGCGGGCACCGATGATCGCGCGGAAAGCAAGTCTAGTCCGGTCCCAATTATTGTTTCTATCCATTGCGTAATACCGCCCTGATATGCTGCCGAAGATAACATTGCGCCCCAACGCACGACGGATTTTGCGGACATAGAGCAGGGCAGATTTCGGATCCACATCGCGACCATCTGAAATAAAATGCCATACAATTTGATGGCCGCGACGAACTATAACTTTGGCGACCTTCAATGCATCATTCAAATCGGAATGAACACGACCATCGGACGCAAGTCCTATAAAATGCACATACCTATGGACAGAACGGACGAATTTTTCAAGCGGCCTATTGCGTTTAAGGTTTTCCAATTGGAATCGCAGCAGGAACTGACTGACAACTCTGCCGACTCCCATCGCGATATGCCCGACCTCGCTGTTCCCCATCGTTCCGCGCGGCAATCCGACAGCATGACCCGACGCGCGGAGCAACATGTTCGGATATTTCGAAAGCAAGCTGTCGAAAAACGGCGTCTTCGCCAGCTTTACCGCATTATTTTTCTTGCCGGGCGCGACCCCGACCCCATCCAAAATACATAATACCAATGGTTTGATTTTTATTTCCTCTTATCTAAAAGAGGATTATATCAGAAAAGAAAATTAAAATCCAACTGGACCCCGTTCGGCCCTATGGATAACACCATAGGAGTTTTCTCATCGACAATCATCCATGTCCAAATGCCTGCAATCACGGCACCGCCCACGACATCATCCAAATAATGCCATCTTGATTGAATTCGCGAAAAGCCTGTGAATGCGGATAACATATACGGAATTAAAGCGCGACGCCATCCATACCGCCTGTGAATAAACATGGCGCCTGAAAAGGCAGAGGAAGCATGTCCTGACGGAAAACCATTTGCCATGCCATTTGGACGACGACGAGCAATGGCTTTTTGCAAGCCTGAAACAGTTATCTGGGCGCCAGCATAAGAAAAAGCGAACTGTTTTGTTCCATTCCAATCCGATTCGGACATTGATAGCCCAAGCGCGTATGCCGGTACTCCAACTGCCATCACATCACCGAGTTTTGTGATAATCTCAGCAGCTTTCAAGGGAAATACAGACAGAATGGCACCCGCAAGAAGCAGAAATATTTTCCATCCCATACTATTGACAATAGCAACAAAATCCCTATTGTCAATCAAATTAAAATCCGTCAAAAAAACTCGCAAATTAAAATTTAGAACTGCATGGAAAATAAAAACAAAGGTCTGGCTAGCCAGACCTTTGTTCTTCTACCTATAATACAAAACTATACATAATTTCCATTATACGCTTTATAATTTTTACCATTATTTTCCCTTTAATTTAATTAAAAGGTGTAAAAATGAATGATCAAAAAATCTCTTCCGCTGTCCTTGCGGCGAAAACAATCAAGGAATATCTTAATTTTGCTACTGCTGTTAGATTAAAGGTAAGTTAAATATCTTTATAGTTAAAATGATGCGCAGGAACGCGTCTATATGAACAAATGCGAAGCATTTGACTATTCCCAGTGCCTGAAAAAATGTTCGAAAGACCGCGCGCGGGGGCGCGCGGTGTCTTTCGTCATGCTATGATTGGATAAACTATATCACTTTTGTTGCATTATTATTTTGCTGATGGTTTACAAGAAATAAGTTTTCCATCATTCAACCCTAGTGACCAATCCTTTCCTTTATTCCAAAGCACTGCGGTAACCGCCGCTCCGCGACCTTCGTATTTTGCACCACTAGCGGAAATCACACTATGCATCGTTATCTTTTCACCATTTATTATAACTTGTAAAGTATCTCTATCCGATGAACCAAGTTCAACCGTGACGTTATAACCATTGCAGTTTAATGCTACTTTCTCTGATTTTGGCGCGTTGCTTCCATCGCATGCCGTCAACACCAGCAAAGTTACCATTATTCTCGATAGTCTCATTTTCATTTTTTTCTCCTATTTTTTCTAGTTTATTTATTTTATTGTTTTTTTTTTGACAGTTTTAGACTTTAGACTCCTCTCTCTCCTTTTCTTGCTTGTTTTATTGTTTTTTTTATCGCCTTAGCGCGCTCTTTAATATCCTTTGCCGGCGATGTCATATTCCGCATGTTTTTCTTAATATTTTTTACACGAAGTTTCTGAAAAAAAACTTTTAGCATTTTGGAAGAACTGTCAGAATATACAAAATCTTTTTCGATAATCGGCCGCCATAGGTGAATGTCATTCTCATATACCTTCGCGCCATAATTTATCCCCCCCCCTTTTGGATCATCCGCGGAATAAATAATTTTTTTAATTCTTGCAAACGAGATTGCCGCGGCACACATCGCGCACGGCTCTAATGTCACATAAATTTCACATCCATCCAAGAATTTTTTTTCAAGTTTTCTACAAGCCGATTTAATTGCAATGATTTCAGCGTGCGCGGTCGGATCTTTTGCCTTTTGCACCCTATTCTCACCCTGTGCGATTATTTTGCCATTTCTGACGATTACAGCACCAATCGGAACATCGTCATGTTTTAGAGCGCGAATCGCACACTTCATTGCCGCGCGCATAAAATCTAATTTCTTATCTGCCATATTTGCTATTTCTGACACTTAATATTATCCAACTATGAAACGAATTTAGGAATGGTTTGTCTTTTCCGCAACTCGTTGCTATATTATCACAATGGACAGTAAATTGCAAATCATCTCCGGAAAATACAAGGGAAAAAAGCTACGAATCCCTCCCTGCTCTCGGCCAACGCAACAAAAAGCGCGCGGTGCGGTGTTCAATATGTTGGCCGAATTCGTCGCAAATGGCGATTGGTTTGTTTGGGATGCATTTGCTGGGTCCGGCGCGATGGGGATGGAATTTATTTCAAGATTCAATGCAAAATCTGCAATTTTTACCGATGTTAATGCCAGCGCGGTTAGATGCGTAAAAGAAAATACGAAAAATATCACGGATTGCAAAATTATTGTTAAAAAAAATGATGCAATGCAGACAATAAAAAAAATACCAATGTCTAATTCACAATTTGTGATTTTTATAGATCCACCCTATTCCGCGCCGATATTGGGTGAAAAATTGCTAGCAAACCTGACGCAGAATGCTCCGAATAGCACGATAGCTGTTTTGGAAATCGAGAACGACTTACCTTTTAACAACCCACACTGGAACATTCTGAAAGATAAAACTTGTGGCCGTGCGCGTTTTTTGATTTTGAAAAGAAACATCCCCGTTCTATAGCGAAATTTGCAACAAATGAAAAAATTATTGGCAAACAGCCCCTCCCTTCAAACACGTCAC
>JAITLD010000045.1 GCA_031278055.1 Rickettsiales bacterium
GGGAATAGGGCTTGAAAAGTTCAGAGTTCAGAATTGCAGTGCTTAATTGATTGATAATTAATAATTTTTTTAACTCAT
The DNA here is from genome assembly GCA_031278055.1 of Rickettsiales bacterium. Classification (GTDB taxonomy): domain Bacteria; phylum Pseudomonadota; class Alphaproteobacteria; order Rs-D84; family Rs-D84; genus JAISGC01. The sequence goes on from JAITLD010000045.1 coordinate 79, forward strand.
AACTTATAACTTTGCACTCTTAATTCACAAGCCCTATTCCCGCCTGCGCGGGAATGACAAACAACGAAGTTGTTTGTCAAAAAAACGCCACTACGTTTTATTCTACACACTTTTTTACAAAAACCTTCAGGGTTTTGTCATTCCCGCGCAGGCGGGAATAGGGCCTGAAAAGTTCAGAGTTCAGAATTGCAGTGCTTAATTGATAATTAATAATTGTTTTATTCCCGCCTACGCGGGAATGACAAAAAAACTCTGAACTCATAACTCTGAACTCAAAATTATGACTTTGGCAATAATTTCATCAGCGCGTCGGCAAAATTGGGCGCGGCGCGCAGAAAACTGCCGCTGATTAAAAAGTCTGCGCCGGCATTCCAGCAATCTTGGGCGTTTTCATCATTAATTCCGCCGTCGACAATCAATTCGTAATCGAATCCGTGTCTTTTTTTAGTGTTTGCGAGGGTCCTGATTCTCCCTATTGTTTCCGGCAGAAATTTCTGACCCGAGGCCCCCGGAATAACGCCCATCACAACCACTTGGTCAAGCATGGTCAATATTTCCGGCCGCAGGTTTTTCAGGTCGAAATTCGGATGAAGCGCCAACCCGCACTTCTTTCCGAAAGTTTTTATTTTTTTCAAGGTTTCAATTATCCTGCGCGTGCCGCTGGAAATCACAATCGCGTCGCTTCCGATTTCGGCAATCTTGTCGCACCATAAAAATGGGTCTTCAACCATCAAATGCGTTTGGATTAGCGAGCGCGTATTCGCGCGGATTTTTTTCAGATCATCCAATGTTCCAGACACGCGCTCGGTATAAAATCCATCCATTATGTCGAAATGAATCCATTTAATTCCGACAGATTCGAACATTCTGTATGTATAGCCGTTTCCGATATCCCAACAAGTCGCGCTGGGCAGAATCGGGACGCTTTTTTTTATTCGGATTCTTTTCAGTTTTATGTGTTTCAAATTTGTTTGAAATATTTTTCCAAACGCGCCGACAGTCGCGTATTCGTCCAATACAGAAACATTGTCCAGTCCTTTGTTTTTAAGGATCAGAGAATTTATATTGTCCGGATTCGTCCCGTTTCCTGTTATAAATATTTCAAAATCCGAATCTTTTATTTTTTCAAGAATCGCGTCCGCTATTTGATTATTTGTTTCGGCCCATCTGTCCCATACGTCTTGGCGCGTGACGTTCGGAAATTTTTCGTCCGCCAAAACATATCCGTCGGACGGGGACGGCCTGTCGCTATTTAGAATCGATATTTTTATGTTTTCGGAATCTTCAAAATTTATATTAAAGTCATCCGAAATTTTTCTTGTGATTTCATCTTGGCCCGTCTCGATATCAAATCTGGAAACTAATCCGCGGTCTTTCCAAATTCCGGCGCGCGTCGATGTTTTTCCAAAATCGATGTAAACGGATGTGGTTCTTGGTTTGTGATACCTGCTGCCTAAAAGGTAAATCGGGTCGAAAAATCCAAATGACGGAACGCAGGCCGCGCCGAGCCCCCGTTTGATTTCGCCGACTTTTTCATCAGGATACGATACGCGGATAAACCGGACGGCGAAAGTGTTGCACGAAATGCCGTCGGTTTTCCTTACCTCGTAGGTTCCGTCGATTAAAAACTGCAACGGAATTAAATGCAGAATCTGCCCGTCTATATTTCTCAAATCGGGGGAGTTGCACACCGCGTTATAAACATCTGTTTCGCTTATTCTGTGGTCCCGGGGAAAACACAAAGTATTTTTCCCAATGGCGGATTCAACCGGCCCGAAATTTCCGGTGACGAACGCCCCTTTGAACTTTACCGACAATTTGTTTTCAATCATATCGATTGCGTTCGCTATGTTTTCCGGTAAATCCGCGCCGTATTCCGCGCATAAATGCGTTCTGATTCCGGTTTCGTCCGCGGCCATCGCAAACCCGCGGACCGAGCCCGTTCCGATATCAAGTCCCAGAAAAGATTGTTTTCTTGCACACAATTTTATTTTACAAGCGCGCGCTTTTCATCTCGCAAGTCCAGCGCGTTGAATGATTTGTTCATAATGCCAAGACTCTTTATTCTGTCGAACGCCTTCGACGGGGCTCTTTCGGGCAGCATTATGGTCGCGCCGCCGCCGAGTTTTATATTCCATCTGCGGTTCTCCACATATTCCAAATAATCTGTTTTTTTTGCGACATCCGGATTTGATGAAACAAGCCGGATGATTTCAGAAATATCGTTCGGGACAGGGCCGCGAAACACAAGGCCTTTTTTCGGTCTTTCCTTGAACGGGACTTTTATGTGTGTTCCGTTTTCAAGCAATGGATAGAATATGTTGCCGTTTTGCCAAATTCCGACGATTTTCTTGTGTTTCAAACGAACGTCGATAATCCCGTTTCTATTATTTTTAATAGACGCATTTTCTATATTCGGAAATGTTTCAAGGATTTGCGCCGCTATTTCCTGCGGGCTATTTTGCGCCGTAAAATCGCGAATTGCGCCATCTATGGGCGTAGTGTCGGAATAAATCCTGATTTTTTTCGCCGGCGTGTCGTCGGACGCGAATCTTACGGCCGCATACGCCAAAATGGCGGATGTGAAAAATAGATAGATAAAAAACGACGGACGGTTTCCCATACCGCTATCTTATCATATTTTTCAGGGCTTTAACATTTTTTTCTAGCGCGTAGTTTTCCGCGCGCCGCAGGTTTTCGCCCTCAAATTTTTCGCGAACGGCCGCGGGCATGGCCAGAATTTTCCGCAATACCTCGGGCAGGTTATTTTTAATCGTGATATTCGGCTTTATATCTCCGCCGCCGAACGCGGTCGCGCGGCCCATTGCGATTGCGGCCAATTTATAGAAACTTTTGCGGTCCGATATGAATATGATTGCGAAACTCGAACGCATAAGGGACGGCAGGTCCTGCTCATTGCCCAAATAAATAATCTGCGGTATGTTTTTTATTCTTCTGCTCAGGCGTCTGGCCGTTCTTCGTGTCGTCTTTCCATACAGGGCGATTATGTAATCGTCGCGCTCTAATCCTTGGATTGCAAGGACCAGAGATTTTATGTCCTTTTCCGTTGGTTCTATCACCAAAAGCATTTTTTGGTGCGGGGCGATATTGTATTGCGACAATATCATGGTTTGGCGGTTTCCGGAAATTGCCTTTGGGTTCCACACGGACAAATCTATGCCGACATTATCCTCGAAAATAATCGCGTTCAGTCTGGCGCGTCTGGCAAATTGTTCGGCGCGTTTGTCGAACGCGATGATTTTTCCATTAAAGTTTTTAAGTTTCTTTGCTCCGAACATAAGGCCGCCGATTCTGCGCAGTCGAATGAATTGGTTATTCGGCAGATATTGCAGGTTTTCTCCGGTCGGCGCGGCTATTGCGACACGAAAACCCTCGCGTCCCATCTGTTTTGAAAAAGCAATGAGCTGGCGGGATAAAAACGACGTCAAAAATAGCAATCTATCATTCTGCACGAAGCAAGTATCCTTTCTTAAACATGCATTTTCGGTATGCGCCTATTGATTTGCTGGTCGTTCCAAGCGGCCTGGACATCAAGTATCTTTGCGGTATGTCGGTATTTTCATTTGACTGGAATGTCACCCACATTCCCTCCCAGTCCGGCATTTGGCCGCCGGCATTCGGCATAAGAAGTTTCGCTATGCGCGAACGCGGCATGTGGGCCGGCTTGTCCACACCGAGGCAGGCCTTGTGGTCTTTCACAAATTGCTCGCTGGTCACAGTTTCGTTTTCCCAATTCAAAATTGTCGCGTTATCAATGCTGCCGGTATTCGGGCTGCTGCATGCAGAGAGCAAAAGGATAAAAACAAATTTCTTCATTTTAATTGCTAATTTGGATACAAGTTGCAAGTTAAATCACATAGGCCCGTCTTTCATGTCTCGAAATTGACTTACGCCCCATGACTTAACTTTTATTTGATTATAATTTAATTGCGTCGGGCGGTCAATAGTTTCTATAATATGCGAAAGAGGGGCGAAAAATGGAAAGGTTTAACGGGTTGGCGAACTTGTATGAATCGGTGAAAACATTGATGTCCGCGATTTGCGTTGAAAAAGGCGGTCTTGACATCGATAATTACAGCGGGCGCTTTTTCGCCGCCGACCTGTTGGAGTTTATAGTGGCCTATGGCGCGTCGGCCGGCGCGGACGTTTCGGCCTTGCGCGAAGAATTGGAATCGAAGAAAGATTTGATAACCCCGTCAAACAAGCCGATTTACGAGATGACGCTGGCCGAGTTTGAAAAAATGCTCGGCGGGCAAAACAAGGAATAGATTATGAAGAAATTTTTGTTTTTGCTTGTCCTTTTGGGCTGCGTCCAGCAGAGGGGCGCCGAAGTCGATACGATTCAGGTTATCGAAAATTTTGTCGTGGACGAGCATTCGGTTCCCATTTATCCGAGGAAAGCCGCGCTGACAACCGACACGGCGCGCCGCTTTTCTTTGGAGTTGCCGAAAAGGTGTCGCGTGGATTGGAATAATCAAAATGTTCTCTCGGTGCTGCCGGAAGAGGCCATAGAAATGATACGTTTGGATTCCGGCGATAAATTGCCTCCGTTCAATGTCAGCGATTATAAATTCGAGAAAAAAACGATATCCGAAGCATTGACGACGTTATTGGACGGAACAAAAATCAAAATCGTAGAAGACCAGGAGATTCCCGATAAAATCTCGGGCGAAATAAAATCCGGTTCTCTCGCGGTTGCGACCGAATTGCTTGCGAAAATGGTGCGCAGTTATTATTACTATGATGACGACGCCAAGGAATTGCATTTGACCAACAACGCGAGATGGCTGATCAAAATGCCAAAGAACGAGATGGTCGTGATGGCGTTGATTGACGCGCTACATGGCGCCGAATTGCGCAACATGGTGATAAATTGGGAAGACAAGACATTATTGTTCGACGGAAATTACCAGACTGAAAAAGAAGCGCGTTCCGTAATTAACGATATCGGTTCGCGAAATTTTCTGATTGCCTATGACATGGACGTATACCGCGTTTATCCGCGGACGGAAAATCCGATTGTGTGGATGAACATGCTGCCCGCGTTCGGCGATAAGAATGTGAAAATGTCGATTCCGGGCGTCGTCGGTCGCGCGCTTGTCGTGTCGCCCGAAATCAACACAAAGACGTTGCAGGAATTTCTTGGGCAACAATCGAATGTTGTTTTGATTTCCGAGGGCTCGTTTGTAATACCTAATGGCTGGTCGTCCAGGTTCGACATCGGGCAATGCACGAAAGAGGAACGATTGGAAACGGACCTGATTGTCGGGGCGCGGGGAAAATACGGGGATTATTCCGGAAAGAAAAAAGTCGATTCCAAAATCGTCCTCAGAACGCATCAGGGGGAGGTCGCGAACTTCAATATTCCTGCGAATCTGGGCGATAATGTGGTTATTATAGGAATTCCGACCCACACATTCGTTCAAGACCCGGAAACGACGATTTCCCCGTTTGCGGAACTTGTCGTTTTCATCAGCCCGAAAGTCATATCGGTTATTCCCGGCGAAGACGACGACGGGGCGCCTCTTTCCGGCGACGACCTGCGCGAATATTTGGAAGAATGATGGCGGCGGAATTTTGAAAGGATTGGGATTAAAAAATGTTTAGCAAACTCGAAAGAAAAGTTGCATTTCGGTTTATGCGCGCGAAAAAGCGCGGGTTCGGCTCTGTGATATCGTGGGTGTCTCTGCTCGGGATAACGCTCGGCGTTATGACGCTGGTCGTCGTGATGGCGGTGATGTCCGGATTTCACAATACTCTTCTTTCCAGAATAATCGGAATGAACGGACATATCGTCATTTATCACCAAGACGGCGCGATAAAAGAATTTGATTATCTGATAAAAAAAATCGGTAATGACAGACGTATTTCCAATGCGGCGACAGGAATTGTTCCGGTTGCGGAGGGGCAGGTCATGGCGTCGTTCGGCGGTCGCAATTCCGGCGCGATGGTTCGTGGAATCCGCATGTCTGATTTGGCGAAAAAAATAGATAGCGGGACGAGGATTTACGGCGATGCGCTCGATAGGGTCGGGGACGGCGCGGTTGTGATGGGCGCGTCCTTGTCGCGGAATCTGCGTCTGACAATCGGCGATAATGTTTCCTTGGTTTCGGCAAACGGCGGGACGCCGACCGCATTCGGGACAATGCCGCGGATAATGTCATACAAAGTTTCCTCCACGTTCTTTATGGGAATGCACGAATATGACAACGGTTTTATATTCATGCCGCTTTCGTCGGCACAAAAATATCTGAATATTCCGGACGCCGCGACGCATGTCGATATATTTCTTCGCGACGCGAATCAAACAGACGCCGTAAAAAAAATTCTGAATGAAACTTTGCCGGACGGGTTCATCGTGCGCGACTGGAAAGAATTAAATCGCGGGTTCGTCGGCGCTCTGCAAGTCGAGACGAATGTGATGTTTTTGATTTTGATGTTGATAATAATCGTCGCCGCGTTCAACATAGTTTCGTCTTTGGTCATGCTGGTAAAAGACAAAAGCCGCGACATCGCGATTTTCCGGACTTTTGGCGTATCGCGAAAATCCATGATGAAAATATTTGTTCTGGCGGGGACGTCTATCGGAATCATCGGGGCGGCCGTCGGCGCAGGATTGGGCGTTTTGGTTGCGCATTACATAGAGCCGATACGGCATTTTTTCCAATGGCTGACAGGGCGCGACTTGTTTCCGGCGGAAATGTATTATTTATCGGAATTACCGGCGGATATAGACGCAATGTCGGTTTTGGGTATTGCATTTGTCGCGATTGTTTTATCATTTTTGGCGACATTATATCCGGCGTGGAAGGCTGCGAAAACCGACCCTGTGGAGGTATTGAGGTATGAGTAGCATATTAAAAGCATTGTCGAAAATACCGAACGGTCGGCCCGTTCTGTCGGCGCGCGACATTGGAAAAACATTTATCGACGGCAATGGCCAGCCCCTGGTGATTTTGTCGGGGGGCGGGTTTGACTTGCGGCGCGGCGAGATTGTCGCGCTGGTCGGGCCATCCGGATGCGGAAAGTCGACATTATTGCAATGCGTGGGGTTATTGGACCGTCCGACGCGCGGCCAGATTATCATCGCGGGCGTTCCCGCGCATAAATTATCAGACGAGCAAAGAACTCTTATGCGGCGCAATAAAATCGGATTTGTATATCAAAGGAACAATTTATTATCTGATTTTACCGCATTGGAGAATGTGGTTATGCCAGTATTGGCGGCAGGAGCGAACGAGAATGACGCGATTATCCGCGCGAGAAAATTATTAAAATCCGCGAATGTTTTACATCGATCGAATCATTTGCCTGCGGAATTATCCGGCGGCGAGCAGCAGAGGGTTGCGGTCGCGCGGGCTTTGGCGAACGAGCCGGATATAATTCTGGCGGACGAGCCGACGGGGTCTCTTGACCCCGCGAACGCGAAAGTTGTTTTCAATTTGCTGTTTGACATCGTCAGGAAATCGAACACAGCAATGCTGTTCGTGACGCATGATATGGATTTGGCTGGTCGCGCCGACCGCACGATTACGATAAAAAAGGGACGAGTGGGATAGTTTGAGTTCAGAGTTTTTTGTCAGTTTCTATGTTTCAATAAAATAGACCCTATTCCCGCCTACGCGGGAATGACAAAACCCTGATGGGTTTTGTAAAAAAGTGTATGGAACAAAACTGGGTAGCATTTTTTTTGACAAACAACAAAGTTGTTTGTCATTCCCGCGCAGGCGGGAATAGGGCTTGAGAGTTCAGAGTTACGAGTGCAGAGTTATGAGTTCTTGAATTAATAATTATAAATCAATTAAGCACTGCAATTCTGAACTCTCTTGTCAGTTTCCATGTTTTAATAAAATAGACCCTATT
>JAITLD010000052.1 GCA_031278055.1 Rickettsiales bacterium
TTTGGATTTATGGAACTAAGCCCCGCGGTCCCTGGAACAGGGACCGCAGGGGAGTTCAGAGTTTTTTGTAAAAAAGTGTGTAGAACAAAACTGGGTAGCGTTTTTTTTGACAAACAACGAAGTTGTTTGTCATTCCCGCGTAGGCGGGAATAGGGCTTGAAAAGTTTAGAGTGCAGAGTTATGAGTTAAATTATTAATTATCAATTATAAATCAATTAAGCACTGCAATTCTGAACTCATAACTTTAAACTCTGAACTCTCTTGTCAATTTTCATGTTTTAATAAAATAGACCCTATTCCCGCCTACGCGGGAATGACAAACAACTTTGTTGTTTGTCAAAAAAAACGCTACCCAGTTTTGTTCCATACACTTTTTTACAAAACCCGTCAGGGTTTTGTCATTCCCGCGTAGGCGGGAATAGGGTCTATTTTATTAAAATATGGAAACTGACAAGAGAGTTCAGAATTGCAGTGCTTAATTTAGATTTATAATTAATAATTGATAATTAATAATTTAAGAACTCATAACTCTGAACTCTTATTTGTCGTTTTTTTTATTTCAAAAGCTTCTCGACTTCGTCGGCCAAATTATCCGCGCGCTTTTCTATTCCTTCACCCAGAACAAAACATGCGAATCCCGCCAATGTTCCGCCATGTTCCGCGACAATTTGATTCACGTTCTTCGATGCGTCCATGACGAAAGGCTGTTCTTCCAAAACAGATTCCGCATAGTATTTCTGAACGCGGCCGGCAATCATTTTTTCGGCGACCTGTTCGGGTTTTCCCGCGGTCGCGCCGGATTCTATAAATATTTTTTTCTCGCGTTCGACAGCGGCCGGCTCGACAGATGAAACCGTCACGAATTCCGGCTTTGACGCCGCGACGTGCATTGCGATTTTCGGTCCGATTTCAGATAATCTCGAAACATCGCCATTCAAAGCAACCGCGACGCCGATTTGTCCCATTCCGGCGCGAATCGCATTGTGAACATACGTGAACACGGCGTCGCCGGAAACGGACGCAATGCGGCGCAACGCAATATTTTCGCCGATTGTCGCAATCGCGTTTGTGATTTCATCTTTGACGCCGGAACTAATATTTTCAAAATTTCCATTTTCCAATAAAGCGCGATTCGCAATCAATGCGACCAAATCCTGAAACTTTTCGTTCTTTGAAACAAAATCCGTTTCGGCATTCACCTCGACCACGCAGGCAAACCCGTCGCGAGAAACCGCAGACACCAGCCCCGCGGCAGCGACACGGTCGGCTTTTTTCGCAGCCTTGACTATCCCCTTCTGACGCAACCAATCACAGGCCTGTTCCATATCCCCGCCCGATTCCTCCAGCGCCTTTTTGCAATCCATCATTCCAGCCGATGTTTTCTCGCGCAATTCCATCACCATCGCGCCCGTAATTTCCGCCATTTTATTCTCCTTCTTTTGCCTGTTTTTCCCTGCGTTTCATAACCTGTTCGGATTTCATGGATTTTTCCTTCGCTTCGCCGACAATCGCGTCTTCCTCGATTTTATCAGCGTCGGCCATGGTGAAGTCATCCGCTACTTTTTTACCAGCAACCCCGCCGAGACGCTTTTCAATTCCTGATAAAATCGCGTCGACAAATAAATCGCAATATAGTTGTATCGCGCGCGAGGCGTCGTCATTCCCCGGAATCGCAAATCCTATTCCTTCCGGATTGGCATTAGTATCGCAAATGGCGATTGTCGGAATATCCAAAGCGCGCGCCTCCAAAACGGCATTATATTCGCGCGGCACATCAATTACGATAACGGCCTGAGGCACGCCGTGCATTTCCATAATTCCGCCGAATATGTCGCGCAGTTTCGCGGCCTCTTTCGACATCAATCCGATTTCTTTTTTGGTTAATCCCAATTTCTCGGCATTCTCGATGTCCGCTTCCATCTTTTTCAAACGACGAATCGATTGCGAGACGGTCGCCCAGTTCGTCATCATTCCGCCCAGCCAGCGGTTGTTTACATAAAATTGCCCGCTGCGCTCCGCCGCCTCCTTGATAATGCTTTTCGCCTGATGTTTGGTCGCGACGAATAAAATTTTTCCGCCGGCCGCCGTTATGGCTTCAAGCGCGACCAACGCTTTGTAAAGAAGCGGCGCAGTCTTGTTAAGATTGATAATGTGAATCTTGTCCTTTATCGTATAAACATAGGGCGTCATCTGCGGATTCCAGCGGCGGACATTGTGCCCGAAATGCACGCCGGCCTCCATCAGCTGCTTCATTGTAAATTTTGGCAAAGCCATGTTTTTTTCCTTTTTTCCGTTATTATCCTCATCGGCGGCACATCAAACCCAAATGGGACAGAAAAAGGCCGACGATTGCGTTATTCTGGCGAACCAGTGGCAATCATTATAAACAAAAGAGCCGAAGTTTGCAAGTTTCGGAAAATAATTATTAATTGTAATGATTCGTATCCCGATAATTAATAATTTTTGCGGCCATTGGCGGATTTTTTAACTGTTCTTAAAATCCTGAAACTCGTCGTCGTCCGAATCATCGAGAATTTCCGCACCCGCGCCGTCTTTTCCGGGCACGCGCTTGGAATCTATTCTAATCTGTTCGTCATTCACGACGCGGCCGTAATGTTCGGCCATTTGCAACATACGCTCCCGCTCGATTTCATCGGTCGCGGCGCGCGCATTGTCAATATATTGCTTTCTTTTCTGGCGCCATCTGTGGCAGCGCTGAACCATCAGGCCGACCGACATTTGATTTTTCTTATGTTGCATAGACCATTCCTTTTTGGAAAATTAAATTATCTAAAACAAAATTCATTCAGGGATTTTTTTATTTTAACGGGGCGATTATAAAGCATTAAAAAACTTTTTGCAAATGTTTTTTATCAACATAATTATTAGTCAATGAATTCGTCATGTTCCAAAATTCTTAATTCTAAATTATTACAAGTCACACTTTCTTCCTTCTCCTAAACTCTTCCATTGATAAAATTCTGGGGTCGCGTTCCGTTTTCCCTTCAAGCGGCAATTCCTGCGCTATCTCGGACGTCGGCGCGGTCGCGCCGCTTTGCGGCAAAGACGGTTGAAACTGCAACATGAATTCGGCCGACAAATCTTTGAATTCGGTCATCTCTGAAAATGGAACCTGGATATAATACGGACGCCCGTCGAATTGCAATGTCACTCCGAATCCGGAGTCCGACACATTCAAGTTAGAAAAAGTCCATTGCAAAACAATCGTCATCGTATCGGGATACCGCAATTTCAAAAAATCCGGCACGACAACCCCTTCCCCGCGCGTATGGAACGCGATATGAAAACATCCTTCTTCGCCGAGCCCATTCAGGCGCGCGGAAATCAGCGCCTCGCGCGCAACAGCGCGCAACGCGTCGTTCAGCAGTTGCTGATAATCTATTTTTGGCATTCGTTTCCGTCCGATATATTCAATCCCATAACGCATTCTTTGGAATCATCCGTATGGCGACCGCCGCGCCCAACTTTGGCTTTCCAATAAATTTTTCCATCTGTTGATACCGCCAAGACCTCGCCATCTGTCGTCAGAATCCAGTTGAATTTTTGCGTGCTTGCTATTATTTCCTGAACCGCGACCGGCAAACACCATATTTTTTTGCCGTCCGAGTCACGCAATTTGCAGAATGCGCCGCCAAGACCGCCCGCGTAAACAAAGCCGCCGTTATAAACGGGCGCTGCCGTCACATCAAGAAACGGGGCGCCGCCGGTCGGCAGATTTTCCGCAAAAATATCAGCCGTCCACGCCAATTCGCGCGTGGCGGCGTCAACTTTCACCAATTCGCCCGTGGATAGGCCCGCATAAACAAAGCCGCCGTTGCAAATTACTTTTTTTGAAATTCGTATTTCCGATACCGTCGGCAATCCGGCGAAAATCCTGCGACCTTGGCGCCAAATTTGATTACTGGAATCAATTGTGTAATCGCACGCCGAACTAGATTTGTCATCTTTATCTCCCGCGGGCGCAAGAGGTTGTCCGATGTCGTCAATTTTTTTATTTAATATTACCATCTCGGCGCGCTTAAATATCGGAATGCGCGTTCCTTCCAAAATCGGATCCTGTTTTGCGCAGGAAAAAAGAAATATGAAACAGGAGATATGAAACAGAAGACACGGGATATAAGATATGGGGCGTGTTATGCCGAAAATTGCAAATTTCCCATGTCTCATGTTTCATGTCTCACTTTAACATCATTTCGGCGGCGGCGGAAATAGAGGCGGGCGCGTCAGAATCGGATGTTATTTTTTTCAGGAAAGGACGCGCGTCATCTATCTTGTTTTCAGACAGATATTTTTCCGCGACAAACAGCATGCCGGTGAAATAGAACGGCGACCTCTTGGTCAACAACGGCGCGAGCATTCTTTGAATTTCGGCCGCATTCATCTCGCCGGATTTCAACACAACAATCTGCAATACGGCCAAATCGCGAAAATCGCGCGTTGCGCCGTCGTCCGCCAGCTTTTCCAGTTTCGCCAGCGCGTCCGCATGGTCGCCGGCCGCAATCGCCAGCTGATAGGCCTTGAATAACGCCATGTCTCCCATTCCACCCGAAGTCGTCTTTGCCAGACGGCTTAAAGCCTCGCGCGCCAGGGCCGGATTCATGTCCATCGCCGATTCATAGCCGCTTGCGACCTCAAGCGCGTTGCTACGGTTTATGTGCCGGATCATCACGAATCCAGCAACCGCGACTATTATCAAAACCGCGGCGAATATCAAAATCTTCAAATGCCTGCGAATGAAATCATATAATTTCTGCGCGTGAACTTCTTCCCAAACTTCGCGATACAGGGCGTCTTCGGAATGTTCGTCGAGAGTCTTTTTATTTTTTGCCATGAAATTTATCTCCTGTTGAAATAAACAGCGTTATGATTTATAGTATAAAAGTTATGGAAAAGCAAATCAAGATATCATTGCCGGCGCTGGACGATGGATTGGCCCGTTATATCCGGCAAGCGCAGCAATTCCCAATCCTAAGTAAAACCGAAGAATACGAATATGCGTCCAACTGGGTAAAAAACCGCGATAAATTGTCGGCCGAAAAACTTATATCGTCGCATTTAAGATTGGTGGTGTCGATGGCCTACGAGCTGACGAACTACGGAATTCCGCTCGGCGATCTGATTTCATCGGGCAATGTCGGCCTGATGCAGGCGCTGCAAAGATTCGAACCGGAACGAGGATTCCGTTTTTCAACTTATGCGACGTTCTGGATTCGCGCGGAAATGTATGATTTGATTCTGAATAACTGGTCTCTTGTCAAAATCGGCGGCTCTGCGGCGCAGAAAAAAGTGTTCTTTAATCTCGCGCGGACAAAGCGCGCCCTCGGAATAATGGATTCGCGCATAACAAACGAACAGGTCAGGCAAATTGCCGACAAATTAGAAGTGTCGGAATCGGACGTCATAGATATGAATACGCGCATGCACAATCGGGACATGTCCCTGAATGCCGGAAAATTCGAGGGCGAGGAACCTGTCGATTTTATACAAGATGACCGCCCCCCTATCGAACAAGAACTGGAAGAATACGAGCTGCATGTAAAAAAACGCGAGCTTTTGCAAAAATATATGGCGCGGCTGCCGCAACGCGAGCGCGAGATTCTGATCGCGCGCCGCCTGTCGGACCCCATCCAAACATTAGAGGACTTGTCCGCGCAATACGGAATCAGCCGCGAGCGAGTCCGCCAAATTGAAGACAGGGCATTTGAAAAACTGCGTTCTGCGATTCTCGAAGACAGCAGGCATGGAGACGGATAATGAAAAAATTAAATTTTGCTATTCTCTGCTGTCTGCCGGTCGCGGCGTGTTGTTTTTCAACCGCGGCGGCGTTTGAGCATAGGTTCGGACAAAACACATTCCGTCTGAACGCGATGGGCAGCGCGGTTGCCGGCGACCTTTCGGACTATGTGATTCGAATGCAGCTGAACCGATTGCTTTCAAACAGATGGAATATCGGCGCGGTATATTCGTATGACTGGCAGGCGTATGACAGACGCAAGTTTGCAAAGGACGCGTTTATCTATCTCGAAACCGGATTGGGCAGAATAGAAGCGGGATGGACCGAATCAATCGCCTCGAAACTCGCGCTGACTTTGCCGGATGTTGGCGGCACGCGCCTGAATAATGCGCCGGCTTTCCTGCCGGACGAGTTTGTCGGAATCACAAATCCGACAGTTCGCGGAAACCAATACGCATGGCGATTGAATGTAGTAACACTTCCGACAAATCCGTGGCAGTTCGGGATTGGAAGAACGGCGGGGCATGCGGACGGATTTAACAACTCGACGGATATCGGAATACGATACAGAAATCCAAATGGACGAACAAAAACATCTATCTCGCTCGGATTTTCATATATCGAACGACCTCTCGGGATGATGGCCGATAATTATCTGCCATTGACATCGGCGCGGGCGAGGTATCAGGCGACCGCTGGATTCAACCTGCAATACGGCGGCCTGATTTGGGCAATCACGACGAAGGCTGTTTTAGACAATCATCCTATTAAAGATATTTCGGACGGATTGCAGGCGGGGACGGGATTATCGTATGATTTTTTGTCATGGTCCGCCAGCGCGGGATATATTTTTTCCGCCATAGGAATTTGGCGCGACATGCGCGACACGACGGCGCATACTGGAATTTTCTCGCTGAGATATAAAATCAACAAATACATTGATATATGGAAAAGTACGGGGCTGGTCGATATGGAACACGCGACAAAATTTTTCATCGCCCTCGGGATTGGGGTGAAATTTTAACGGAACTACTAGAGTTCAGAGTTGTTTGTCATTCCCGCGCAGGCGGGAATAAAAAAAATTATTAATTATCAATTATTAATCAATTAAGCACTGCAATTCTGAACTCTCTCACTCTCCTCTCACTTTCCCGTAATACATTTTTTCAAATTCCCTATTTCTGGCCAGGCCGCGCAGGTGCGGGAATTTGGAGAACACGGGATTGTCGTCGAATATGTCGAAAATCGACTGATGAACTATACTTTCGACTTTGTGTATATCTTTGCGAGCCATATTGTAATAGGAATCGCCCACAAGTTCGCGCAATACTGAATCGTCGATTTCTTTCGCTCTTTGAATTCTATCTTTCGACTTGTCGCGATAATCGTCGATCCGCGCCGTTCCGCTTCGGACGCGCGCGCGCAATAGCAACCACAAATATAAATATTCTTTTTCCAGATGGAATATTATGAACAAAAAAAGGCAATAGATTTTTACTGACATAATCCCTTGCCTCTTTTTTAGCAAAAAGGAAATTGTTATTTTGAAATTCTAACGACGCCGTCGCGGCTGCTTACGCCCCATCCGGCAGCCGCGCAGATGTTTTGAAATTTGCGCCTTTTATTCGTCCGTATGTATGCGCTGGCGCTGTTTCTGAAAATTGACCGCAGGCTTAATCCGTAATTGTCGCCGTCTTCGCGAATTATTTGGTTCAGCGCGGCCCAATCCGCCAGACCGTTCGCCAATTCTATCGAAATAATCATTCTATCGCTTGATTCGTCGGCAGCCGACAGAAAATTTGGAACATTGTTGTCGGCATACCATTTTTCTACCGCCATTCTATCCAGCGTGATTGAAAATCGTGCTGAATACGCGGTTTTTGAGGTTTTTTCATTTGCTATGCTGGTCGAAGCGACCAAATTCTGCAATATCGCTTCGTCGGCCCCCGCAATTAAATTTTCAACAATCGCGCGGTCGGAATATCGCGATAGAACTTGAAGCACGCCTGAACGCAACGCGGATTCCGTCGCGTCTTTTTTTGCGGCCGCGGCGGTGGCAGACCGAACATCCATGCTGATTTCAACTGTCAAATTCGGCGCCGCAAATAGAGGTGAAGAATAAGTGATAAGAAATAAAAAATAAAGAAAAACTTTTTTCATGGCCCAGGTATTATAAACTTTATCAACGGCAAAGCAATAATTTATTCGCAAATTCAATCCAACCACGAATCTAAGAGAGTTCAGAGTTATGAGTTTTTTTCATTCCCGCGCAGGCGGGAATGGCAGTGCTTAATTGATTAATAATTGATAATTTAAGAACTCATAACTCTGAACTCTTTATGCTACTCTCTGCTCGTGTTGTTGCTGCATATAATTTGTGAGCTGATTGCCTGTCGGATGAACCGCCATTTCTCTTGTGACCCGCTTCTGATGTCTTTTATGCGAACGGAAAGGATTATAATCGCTGGCTCTAATGCTTGTCTGCCAATCCCAGAACGCCATCAAATCCAGTATCATGTCGTATTTTCTTTTTTCCTCCGG
>JAITLD010000021.1 GCA_031278055.1 Rickettsiales bacterium
CCGATTCTAAAATCTTTCGATTCAACTTCGTATCCGACATTCATAAACCACCCCGTATATCCGACAGTCGTTCCAAGTCTGGCATTCAGCCATTCCTGATCAAAATTCGTGCTGGTTGCCTTGCGCAATGTCGCGCCCAATCCGAACGACCAATCGCCGCGGATTCTGAAATATACCTCGGGGGTCAAGTCAATATAGGCCATTCCGGCAACCTTATCAAAAATCCAATTGGTCATTACGGTTGCGGACAAAGTCATTCCGTTCCATTGCTTTCCCGTCCTGACGCCAACGCCATAAACTTCGTCCGAATAATCAGGCACTATGCCCTGCCCTCCGAATCCCAATCCAACCAAAATATCGGTCGTGCCCGTGCCGCCTTGTCCCACGCGGTATATTCCCCTGATTCCAAGACTGGAAAATCCGTTCGTATTATTGTCGGAATCGACTTTATAACGAATGTCGGCCGCGACGGAAAATCGGTTGGAAAAACCATATCCGACAATCTCGCGCACTTGAAAAAATCTTCCGACGTCGAGAGACGTTTCGGAGGTAAAATCGCCAAGCTTTTCAATATACAACGGATCGGCTACATCCGTCGCGATATCGACCGCGCGCGCAGTCGGAGCAAATAGTAAATAACAAATAAAAAATAACAAGCTTTTCTTTTTCATTTATTTGAATCTTTGCCTATTATTAAAATGTTGCCGTTAACTGAACGCCCAACGCAAAATCTGAATAATTGCTGAATGCGGCCGTTCCCTGACGCGACACCGACCCGTCATTCTGCATGAATAACACGGACGACTTGTCGAACTTATCAGCGCTGTCCCATAATGCGACGCGCCCGTAAAAACCGATCGACGCATTTTTCCAAGACTGGTATGAAATTCCGGCGCGACCTGAAATCTGATTATGCCATTCGGCGCCGGAATATGTCAGCTGGATATCAGCCGACCAATCGCTGTTGAGCGCGGCGAAAATTCCCATGCCCAAATCATACCACACAGATGAGGTGACATTTTCAACAGTAGAGAAATATTCCGTCTGCCCGTGTTGGTTTTTCAGACCAAATCCGTATCCCGACGTACCGTCCCAATTATAAAACATAACCCGCCCGAACCAATAAATAGTCGTGTCGTCATTTTTATATCCAAGTTTGGCCTCGCCGGTAAACACAGTTGCCGCGTCAGTCAGGGATTGAATCGCGCCCATAATGCTTGCAATCCAATCGGAATCATTTACCACGCGCCACTGCACGCCCGCGCCCATCAAATCCATTTTGTTTGTCGACTGTTTATCATCGCTGAACATCGGATCCGCCACCAAATCCCAATGAATATTTAATTTTGAGCTTGCTAATCTGATTTGACCCAAAATAATGACATCATCGGTGATTCCGAATGATAGATTTTCAGTTATTGAAAAATTACTCGCTGAATAATTACCGGGATTATTCGCCCATCCGCCCGAATTTTCTAGAATCATGAAGTCCAGACTGTTATATCCATACGATAAATCCGTCACGCTGGCGAACTGCAAAGCCAAAGGCTGATAGAACGGGTTGTTCAGATTGTATTTTCGACTGTCGGACGCTTTCTTAACTTCGGATCTCACAGTCCTGGACGTCCTTTCGCAATCGCCGTCATAATCGCACCCTCTAAAATCCCTATACATATTATTGACGCTCCGCCTGTTCGTTCTGACGTAATATAAATTGGCGTCGGATTTCATGCGACTGCCGATTGAAGCGGGCGGCGCCTTTATTTCAATTTTTTCTTTCTTCGCGGGGCCGGATGACAAATCGGCCGTGCTGGACGCGCCGAAAGATGCGGTTGAAACAAATAATATTGAAAAAGCAAGCACAATCATTCTTTTCATGGACAATCCTTTTTATTGTGCAAATTATATCACAAAAAAAGACTATTTGCTAGCGCCTAGAAAACAAATGACGTCTTGAATAAACGATAAAATCGGCCGCCGCCATCCCGATAAAGGCGCCAAAAATCACATCCGACGGCCAGTGCGCCCCGATGCAAATCCTGCCTATTCCCGCAATAATTGCCAGCGCCCAAAAAAACGCTTTCGCCTTCGGAAACATTAATCCTATCGATACCAATAATGCGAATGCTGCGGCCGCGTGTCCGGACGGAAAACTGTGCCACGCGCTTGATAAAGAAAAAGGAACGAAGCCATTTATCGGCGGACGGGCGCGACCGACACATATTTTGAGAATTCCGACAATAAACTCGGATAATATTATCGAACAAAATATGTTTGCGAACAACTTTTCAATCGCAAATTTATACCCGAGCCACCGAAGTATTCGCGCGACCAAAAAAAATACGAGCGCGACCGTCGCCAAAATCTTCCATTTGCCAAATTCGGCAAGCAATTTCCAAACATGCCAGTCAAACGACCTGAAATATGGCTGTAAAAATCTGTCAAACCCAAGAAAACCAAGGCCGACAAGGCCGACAACAACTGCGAAAATCGCAATAAATTTTTTCCACTTAAAATCATTACTTTTCGTCAGGAACATTAACAAGATTCTCGTATACGTTTTTATTCAAAAGGATGTCCATAGCCACGGCCGAAGCGACCGAATCTTCATCCCACCCGCTTTTTATATTCGGACAACCTTTTCTGATTTTCTTCACATCAACCGATTCATCAGAATTAAAATCGCGCGAATTCCATTCATGATTCTTGACATTTACAAGGAATATATCTTTTTGCTCGGCCGTCCTGATATTGGAAAGACATATCGGCGGAAAAAAACCGCGCCCGTCTATAATCCGATTTTTTCCGGATTTCATGACGCGATTCAAAAGCTCTAATGCGCCGCCGTTTTCCAAATCGATTTTTGTAGCCAAGCGGCTTCTGCCAGCCGTCGGCATTCCTATAATCGCCCCGACGTTATTTTCATAAAACGCAAAGGCAAGTCCCTCGGCCGTTCCATTCGTAGCATTTGATACGGCAACCACAACGGGCACATCAATTATCGCGGCGCCGCCCGGGATAATTTCGATATCATCCGACATTTCGGCTGAAATCCTGGCGACAGGCACGCGCCCTAAAAACAAACCGGCCAGCTTCGCCATCGCTATCTCGTCATCGCCGGTAGCCGCGCGCATGTCAAGGTAAATCCCGCCGACATCTTTATATTTTTCAATCGCTTCGGCAACAATCTGGACAGCGCCGTCTGAAATTTTATGAATTATGATTTCAAGAACCGAATGCTCGCCACTATTCATCAAAACTATGTCCGCATCCGCTATAACAATAGTCGCACGACGTAAAGTCGCGGTTTTTTCCAGCTTGTCTCCGCCGATTGCCTTGATTTTAATCGTTCCGGATGAAAAGCCGTTAAATAATCCCAAAACCTCCATGTCCGACAAATCGCGCAAGGCCGTGCCGTTTGCCGAAATCAAAATATCGCCGTCTTCCAATCCGGCCGAATCTGCCGGCGAGCCCTTGAATATCGTATTCAGAATATAATCCCCTTTTCCAGTTCTAACCCCCGCAATACCTAGCGATGTCAGAACATGCGGGTCGTTTTTCCCCCATTCCTTTTTGGAATAAATATATTTTCCATTTTCGTTGATTCCCTTCATCATGGCGCCGACGGAAACTTTATATAGCGCGGGAACATCCATTTTCGCCAAATTCGGAATAACCTCCCTCAGTTTCATAATAATTGCCGTCGTAATCTGACCGAATTCTTTCCAATTTTCGTCCGCCGGACGCGGCCAGTTTCCGATTATCGTATCTTTGTGCAAAACAACCACGCGATTATCCGTCGCGGCGATTTTGACATTTGGCGCGATGTTTTCAATTGCCTCTATCGCAATTCTGATATCCTTGCCGCCCCATTTTACACCATCTAGTTTTTTATAGATATCCGCAAATACATCGGACATTTCCAAAACGGGAAGTCCGTCTATAACGGGATTATCCGAATCAAAAATTTCAACCGCGCGCGCCGACGGCATAAAAAACAAATAACAAAAAACGAGCGGCAAAAAAAACTTTTTTATTTTCATGTTATTTTTTTGATGTTTATTCAGTCTTCCCTTATGTTAAAATGTATCAGGCACGCGTTGGATACAAAAATACTGGATAAAGTTCCCTCGACTATGCAAAACAACATCGCAATCGCGAACTCGCCCAAAATGCCGCCCGCGAAAACCAACAGCGCCGCCATCGCCAATGCCGTCGAAATCGATGTCATCAATGTGCGGGATAACATTTCGTTAACAGACAAATCAATCAATTCCATCGTCGGCATTTTATGATATTTTCTGCTATTTTCCATGATTCTATCATAATTCACAATCTTATCATTTATCGAATAACCGACGCCTGTCAGAATCACGGCAATCGCGGTCTGAGAAAATTCCAATCCGATAATTGAAAAAAATCCGAACATCATTATGAAGTCCAACGACAGGGAAATAAACGAACCGATTGCATATCCGCCGCGATACCGAATCCAAACATAAATGCTCATCATCATAAATGCGAATATCACCGCGAGTATTCCTCCACGAATCAATTCGCCCCCTATTTTCGGACCGACGATTTGAACCTGCTCGTATGAAACTTTGTCCCCCAGAACGGATTTGATTTCGCGCACGGCCTGATTCTGCTGTTCGTCCGTGGCGTTTTTATCCAAACCGACGCGAATCAAGACATTTCCTTTATTGTCTTCCTGCAATTCCGGATTCCATGCCGCAAGGTCGCGACGCATTTCGGAAATACCGTAATTCGGCGTCGCCGACTTGGCCTCTATTGCAATTCCGCCAGCAAAATCAATTCCGTAATTAAGCCCTTTGAATGATAAAGACAATATCGACAATAAAACCAGCAGGCCGCCGATAAAATATGACAATTTTCTATATTTCATAAATTTGAATTTCATTCTTTAATCCTTACGAATCCAATTTTCTTGTTCTTTCCTTTCATATACATATCGATCACCAAATGGGATAGCGGTATACATGTGAATAATGTCGTCAATATTCCGACCGATAATGTCACGGCAAACCCGCGAATCGGCCCCGCCCCGAACTGAAATAGAACCAGCGCGCACAACAAAGTTGTAAGATTCCCGTCCATCACTGCCTTTAATGCCTTTTCAAATCCCAATTCAATCGCGCGAAGGGATCCGGATCCCGATTTTATCTCATCGCGTATTCGCTCGAACGGAAGAATGTTTGCGTCCACAGCCATGCCGAGGGTCAAAACAATTCCGGCAATTCCCGGCAATGTCAGCGTCGCCCCGAATAATGCGGAAATTCCAAGAATCATCAGCAGATTCACGACCAGAACGCCGTCTGCAATTATGCCGAATTTTCCATAAACGAGAATCATGAATAGGATTATCAGAAAAAAACCCCAGACGCATGCAATCTTGCCGGCCTCTATAGCGTCGGAGCCCATGCCGGCCCCGACAGTGCGCTCTTCTATCACGGAAAGGGGCGCGGGCAGTGCGCCGGAACGCAGAAGAACGGCCAAATCCTCGGCACTGCGGGTTGTAAAATTACCGGAAATCTGCCCGCGTCCGCCGGGAATCGGCTCGCGTATAACAGGCGCGGACAAAACTTTTCCATCCAGAACAATCGCAAATCTCTCGTTCACATGACCGGTGGTCAGACGGGCGAACTTACGCGCGCCGACACCGTCGAATACCTGCGTCACAACCGGCATATTGTTCTGATCGAACGCGGCCTGCGCGTCAATTAAATTTTCACCCGACAATTCCACCCGCGAATAAATAGGAATTACCCCGACACCGTCCGACATTGGCAGAAATTCAGTTCCCGACGGCGGACGTCCCCGCGATATTTGCTCGCTCGTCACATTCTCGTTCACCAAATGGAATGTCATCTTTGCGGTCTGGCCTATCAAATCTTTTATTCGTTCCGGATTATCGACGCCCGGCAATTGAACTAAAATGTATTTCCCTCCCTGCTGCTGAATCGACGGCTCCTTTGTCCCGAATGCGTCGATACGGCGGCGGACGATTTCTATACTGCGAGCGACGGCGTCTGATAAAATTCGCGTTCTTTCTTTTTCCGAATAGCCGACCGTTATCATGTTTCCGTCGGCGGAAATGTCCGCGTCGGGAATCATGCCTCTAATCCGACCGCGAGCTTTGGACACATCGTCCGAATCGCGAATAATCAAAGATACAATTCCGTTGTTATTGCGCAAATCGGAAAATCGAACCAGACCTTTTTCCCTGTCCAAAAGAGTTCCGCGGATTGTTTCGTATAAACTGTTCGATTTTTCGCGAAACATCGCATCGGAATCGACGGCCAAAAGCAATTGCGCCCCTCCTTTTAAGTCCAGCCCCAAACTCACCGGATGGAACCAAGACGGAAGAAAACGCATAGAGCCCGACCATACCGTCGGGAGGGCCAAAAGCACCCCGAAAACCGCGACAAATATTATCGATATTTTTTTTAACATTTTTCGGGCCTTTACGCGATATTCGCAACAGCGGATTTCGGTATCTCGACAACGACGCCATCCGCGATTTCGACTTTCATAGTGGTATCGGAAATAGATTTTATCACCCCGTAAATTCCGCCGGCGAAAATAATTTTATTTCCGACTTTCAAGCTATCCAGCATTTTTTTATATTCCTCCATCCTCTTCTTATTCGGACGAAGCATTATAAAATACATGAATGCAAGAATGATCGCGCACCATAATAACATTCCAAACACCGAATTTCCCGCAGGAACACTCTGTGCGACACCTGTTGTGACATTTTCCATAATATTTCCTTTCGTTTGGTAAAAATATAGCGATTTTTCAACTAACAATCAAGGATTATCAGCTGCGCTCGAATTTTCCGTCCAATTCGGAAAACGAGAATTTTTTCCACACCGGTCGGCCATGATTGCATTCGTCGCTCCGTTCGGTTTTTTCAATTTCGCGCAAAAGCGCGTTCATCTGTTCTAGGGACAGTTTCTGCCCCGCCCGAACGGAATGATGACACGCATAATTCGCCAATATCAAATGCAGTTTTTCGCGTAGCATGGACGAATGTCCGTTCGATAAAATTTCATCTGCGATATCAAGCAGGCACTTTTCCCAATCCAAATCAAAGTCGGCCGGTTTTTCATAAATCGCGACCTCGTTATCGCCAAATGATTCTATTATCAATCCTGATTCGGCCATCTCTTCCTTGATTTCGAGAACAGCCACTGTCTGTTCAGGCTTCATCCTTATAATCTGCGGTATCAGTAAAGGCTGTTTTTTTATTTCGCCAAGACGCAATTTTTCATAAGTAATTCTTTCATGCGCCGCATGTTGGTCGACGATAACCAGCCCGTCATTATTTTCAGCCAAAATGTATTTATTCCCAATCTGCGCCCTGGCATATCCCAACGGATTCCATATTTCTTTTTCCGGCGCGCGGGCGTCGTCGGGGATATGGAACGAAAAATCGCGAACTACATCCGAATCGCGCGCATCCGTCGCATAAATGGAAGACTCTTCCGGATGGATATAATCCGGCGCCCCATTTGCCGTTTCCATGCCGTCAATCGGTCTCATCGCTAATTTGGCTCGGATAGTCCGAACAATAAAATCGCGTATGCGCGCGGGCTCTAAAAAATGGACATCTGTTTTCGCAGGCGACACATTCACATCCACATCGCCCGAAGGAAGATCCAAATAAAGACAGCAAAGCGGAAATTCGCGCGCGTGCATGACATCGAAATACGCGGCGCGAAGCGCGCCAATCAGCACCTTATCTTTGACGGGCCGACGGTTCACAAATAAATATTGGTCTATTCCGGACGCCCGACGAAGTGTCGGAATACTTACGAATCCATACAAGCGAATCTTGCCGTCTACCGAATCAATTCCAAGCATTTTTCCTTTCGTATCATCGCCCGCAACCGCGCAAAATCTTTCTTCAAGCGATTCCTGCGCCCTAAACCTGTACCTATTATTAAGATTAAAACTCACGTCCGGACGCGCCAAGGCAAGACGCTTCACCGCCTCGATTATCGATAACATTTCAACCCGATCGGAACGCAGAAATTTCAGTCGCGCCGGAATATTGCCGAACAAATTTTTGATACGGACGCGCGTACCGCCGGAAAATACCGACGGTTTTATCTCGCGCGTCGAACAATCCATAAACATGCCGTTCGTTTCAATCGTCGCCTCCGATACCGAAACTATGCTCGGAAGCGCCTCCCCTCTGAATCCCATAAAGTTTATGTTCAATAAATCATCTGTCGGCAATTTGCTGGTTGCGTGGCGCAAAACGGATTTTTCAAGGTCATTTTTATCCATCCCCGCGCCGTTATCGGAAACCGAAATGAGGGTTCTGCCGCCATCGATCACATCGATTATGATTTCCGAAGCGTTTGCATCCAGCGCATTCTCTATCAATTCCTTGACAACGCTGGCCGGACGCTCGACGACTTCGCCCGCCGCAATTTTATTCACCAAATCATCCGGAAGAACCCTAATCGACATTATTAAGCCCCCATTCGGCGCATTTGAACATTCTGTAAAAATCAACGAATGAACAATCTTCAAATCTGACTTTGTCTTTTGAAATATCAATCGGCAGACTGCTTAAAATCATATTCATCTCGTAATTTCCGAAATCAATTCCGACGGGGCTTTTCAATACAACGCCGCGCCACAATAAATATCGCATTAAAAATAAATCGGAATCCTTCCAGTCCTTGGAAACAAAGGATTGGAAGGTTTTGAACGCCGGTGTTGTCATTGCGAGTTTCAGATATTTTTCAACATTGCGATCATTGCCGTCCGCATAAATAAAACGAACAAAGCCCCTGTCGGATTCGGGAATCAAATCAATCCAGTTGCGAAACATTTTGTTTGAAACAACGCATTCGAAACCGTTATTTTCAGGAACTTCGATATCGGCGATGGAAATTCGCGGCGGAATAATCTTTGCAAAAGCCGCGCACACCTTTTCATCATTAAAGTCTCGCGTCATTTCGGCCCGCTTTTTAAGATAAGTCAAATCTATCATCATTCAATCGCCATATTTCACATCCGTGATTTCGTATTCCTTTTCTCCGGACGGCGTCCGGATGACGCATGTATCTCCGACGCGCCTGCCGACAAGTCCCCGCGCCAGCGGGCTTGTGATGGCGATTATATTTTCAGATAAATTCGCCTCATACTCGGACAGGATTTTATATTTGACTTTTCTACCGTCATCGTCTTCGACGAAAACTGTCGCGCCAAACATAACCCTGTCTCCGGATAATGCCGCGACGTTTATTATGCTGGCGTTTCCGGCGATTGCCTCCAAACGCCGGATTTCTCCATCGATGTTCCGCTGGGCTTCACGCGCAGTTTTGTAATCCGCATTCTCCGACAAGTCGCCCAAATCGCGCGCCCGCCGGACGGCATCCAGCACTTGGGGTCTCTCGACTTCTTTAAGCTGCCGCAGACGGCCCTGCAGCTTTCTGAATCCTGCAATTGATATCGGTTGTTTATCCATAGATGTTTTGTTTTCCTTTCCCGCCAAGATAACAGGGCGATAATCTAGTTTTGTTGCTAAATTATAAATTATAATCTATAATTTTCAAGTTATGAAAATAATGAACGGATTCCTTGCCAAAAGATTCATTCTGAATCTGTCCCTTGTGCTTTTTGTGGTCTGCGGGGTCATATTCGCCATATCGTTCATGGAATATATCGCGAGCATGCCGACATTTGCGGATGCGCTTGATTCGTCGCTCCTGCACTTTTTGGAAGTATTTCCAATGTTTCTGCCACTTGCCGTATTCATAGGAACTCTACTGACATTTCACAAATTACTACTATCGTCCGAATTGGTCATAATCCAATCCTCGGGGTGGTCAAGTTATAAAATTATGCGGCCCATGCTGTTCGTGTCTGTGATTCTCGGCATAATCACCATTATTGTTATAAATCCCCTTTCCACCAGATACAGCGCGCGGGAATTAAAGAATTCCAGAATCGAGAAAATCGACAACGCCGCATGGCTGCGCGAAAAGACAAACGAAGGAAGTTTGATAATACGCGCCATGAATATAAAAAATATGGAAAATAACGGATTGGCGTTCATAAAGGCGAGCATTATCAAACAAAACAGCTCCCATCAAATAATAGAGAGAATCGATGCCGACAGCCTGCTGTTGAATGATAGAAAGTTTACGGCAAAAAACGCTCTAATCCTTGATTCCAAAGGACTGGAACGAAAAGGAAACGTAAACATCGCGACCAATTTGAGTCCTGAAAGCATAATTCGGCAATATCTGAAACCGAACCAGATTTCATTTTGGAAATTGCCGGATTTTATAAAAAATCTTAAAATGATGGGAATTCCCGTCGCAATGCATCTTCTTCAATTTTTGACATTGTTGTTTTTGCCGTTCGTTTTGCTGGCAATGACGGTGTTGGGCGCGGCATTTTCGCAGACAAGGCAGCGTCGGAAAATATCCATTTCCAAGCATTTCGGATTCGGAATTATAACCTGCTTCGTAGTATACTTCATAATTCAGATTTTCAATTCCATAGGTTCGGCCGGCGCGATGTCGCCGTTTTTGGCCGTCGCATTCCCGCCGGCAATCGTTCTATTTTTCGCAGCAACAGTTATAATAAAATCCGATAATATATAAAAGGGACATGTTATGCCATTAAAGAAAAAAAATAAACTTCGCAACCGCATAATTTTCTGGACGATTTTCGCAATCGTCATTGTTCTCATGATTTATGTTCCGAAAAAGCCGTCCGGCGGAAATATCGATAATTTGGTGGAATATGAGTTATATTAATGTTTTTTTGGAAATGCTTTCCGCCGAGAAAGGGTGCAGCCTAAAAACGCTGGAATCATACGGGCGCGATTTGTGCCAGGCGGAAAAAGCGGTCGGAAATCTGACGGCCGCTAGTACCGCCGAATTGCAGAATTTTTTTATGAGTTTGTCAAAAAACGGCATTTCCCCGACTTCGCTGGCGCGTAAGACCTCGGCCTTGCGCGGATTTTATAAATTCTTAATGCTGGAAAAAATCATAACTAAAAATCCGGCCGCAAATTTGGAATTGCCAAAACGCGAAAAGAAACTGCCCGGGGTCCTTTCGCGCGAGGAAATAGATTCCCTGATTTCACAGGCGGAAGATTTTAGGCATAGGGCGCGCCTGCGCGCGATGATCGAAATCATGTATGCGTCTGGACTGCGCGTATCCGAATTGTGCGAAATGCCGATGAACGCGATTTTGGGCGACAAACTTCTGATTCGCGGCAAAGGAAACAAAGAAAGAATTATTCCCATGCACTCGGAAGCATTTGAAGCGTTGGAAAAATATATGGAAATCAGAAAACATTTTTACGCACTCGAATCAAAATTTGTTTTCCCATCAAATGGAAAAACCGGACACATAACACGCGACGCTTTTTTTAAGTCGATAAAAAAATGCGCCGTACTTGCCGGTATTGACCCGAAGCGGGTCAGCCCGCACAAACTGCGGCATTCGTTCGCGTCGCATCTTTTGGCGGGCGGCGCGAACCTGCGCGCAATTCAAATGATGTTGGGACACGAAGACATATCGACGACGCAAATTTATACCCACGTGTTACCGGAAAAATTAAAAAAAGAAGTATTTGAGCATCATCCATTGGCGAAAAAAAATGATTGTTAGAAAATGCGAACATATCGGCTGCGAAAAAGCCGGAATATGCAAATGCCCGAAAGACAGGTCTCTTTCCGAATACTGGCATTTCTGTCGGCAGCATGCCGCCGAATACAATAAGAATTGGAATTATTACGCCGGAATGACCGCAGATGAAATAAACAAAGAATGGGAAAAAGACACTTTTGGGGACAATCGTGGATTTGACGCCGATTACTACAAACTGGTCGGCGATTTTCTGAACACCCGCGCGAAAATTCCCGAAAAATCAATTCCGTCGAATGTTATTGAAGCATTAAGAATTTTGGGCCTGACCGCCACGGATAATTGGATGGCAATTCAAAAGACATACCGAATGCTTGCGAAACAGGAACATCCCGACACCAATAAAACCAAGGATCAGAGCCGATTTGCCAAAATCAGCGGCGCATACCGGACTTTGAAGAAATATTACAATAAATAAAGGAATTATATCACCAAAACCAAACCATGGCTACGAAAACCGGCCGCATATATCGAACCACCCGAAAACAATTCCTTTTTGGAATCTATTGAAGCCTTATTTTTACAGGCGCTGGAAAATTTCAGGACGACGAAGCAAATAAAATACGGCACTTAAATTCCAACAACCAACAGAACGACCAAACCTATTCCGATAACCGGCGGCAGGACGACGATAAGCGTTCTTTCAAGCCATGATCTTTTTTCAAGTTCAATCACCACGCGCGAATATTCGACGCTACGCTCCGTCCGCATAATTCGCCGCTCCAGCTTCAATATTGCCGCATTAATTCGCTCTAATTCCTTTTCAATTTTAAGAATCTCGTCAACAGATGATGCCTTTTTCAGCAATTTTGAATATTGGTCGCGGGCCGATTTCAATGCGGAAAGTTCCGCCGCGTCATCGCCATAGGAATCAGTGACATCCCGCCCGCTTTTGCTTTTGTCTATAATTTTTCCAACATTGTCGCCAAGATACTCTATAAAACCGTCGAGCTTTGGCGCCGGAATGTAAACGATCATAGATTTTTCGGATTCCTCGGCGACATATCCCTTTAATTCAAGAACCTTTTCCGAAATCTGCTTTTCAGCGGAATCATTGTCCACGATTCCGAGACGGATTTTTGCAGAATATGTAACCATTCGTTCGGCGACTGCGTCGTTTGATTCAAGCAATTGATTTTTATCCGCATACGTCGCAACATTCGATGCCGATTCCGACGACGGGGATTTATTCACAATAGACGCCCCGCTGCATCCAATCAATGCAATCGAAATCAAAACATACAAAAATTTTTTCATAATTATTCTTCCAAAAACTCGGCGCAACGCGGCGACGGGCCGACATTCACGGCGCCGAGGGCGACAGCGAAATAACATGTGTCGCAATTCAATTCGGCCAGAATTTTTTTGCGGTCGCCGCCATGCTTC
>JAITLD010000091.1 GCA_031278055.1 Rickettsiales bacterium
GTTTCCGGCGGCGGTGTTTATGTCGATTACGCCCACACGCCGGATGGATTGGAAAATGTTTTGGCCTCGGCGCGACAAATTTGTCATGGTCGATTAATGGTTTTATTCGGCGCGGGCGGCGATCGCGATCCTGGCAAAAGGCCGATGATGGGCGCGATAGCGAATAGGCTGGCCGATATCGTATATATCACGGACGACAATCCGCGAACGGAAGATCCGGCGCCAATTCGGGAACAGATTGCCGCCGCATGTCCGAAAGGAATCGTAATATCCGACGGTCGCGCGGCGGCAATCTGCCGTGCTGTCGCCGACATGCGCGAAAAAGATATTTTGATTCTCGCGGGCAAGGGGCACGAAGACTATCAGATAATCGGAACGACCAAACATCATCTTTCCGATACGGAAGAGGTTGAGAAAGCCATAAAATCGCGGAAATAAAAACTGGGGCGGATTACCGGGCTCGAACCGGCGACATTTGGTACCACAAACCAACGCTCTACCAACTGAGCTAAATCCGCCACAAGTCATGCAAATATAACATCAAAGTTTTTGATTTTCAAGCGTCAAATTTACTTCCCTGTCGGAAAGGGACCAACGTTCGCTGAAAGGCCCAGGCAAACAATCACGAGTTCAGGGTTATGAGTTTTTTTTTGTCATTCCTGTAAAAGTCAACAATTTCGTAGACAGAATTTATCGACAAGGACGGGATAGCTTTTTCTAAGTGTTTTAACAGGAAGAAGTTAGATTTGTGCCTATTGCAAGGCAAAATAAGCATAATTCTTCTTCGTTTTTTCTTTGTTTCTTAGATGCCAATTCTGTCTACGATTTGCTTGACATGCACAATTCCCGCGCAGGCGGGAATAGGGCTTGAGAGTTCAGAGTTCTTGAATTATTAATTGTCAATTATCAATCTAATTAGGCACTATTAACTCTGAACTCATAACTCTGAACTCTGAACTTGATTGGTGGAGCTGAAGAGACTCGAACTCTCGACCTCTTGCATGCCATGCAAGCATTCTACCAACTGAACTACAGCCCCAAGTTTTCCAAATTATAGAGATTTCCGCAGTTTTTGCAAGCGAAAAGTTAAAATTAAAAAATGTTATAAATCGTCATTTTTTGATATAAATTGTTATCAGATATACACAAATTCTGCACAAAGTTATTTCTTGAATAAATTATTCAATCCTTCGGCTTTCCTATCGTTTATCAAATGCGCGTATTTAGTCATAGTTTGTATATTAGGATGCCCTAAGACTTCGCAGGTCTTTAGCTGCTAGTAGCACTACCAATGTAGCGAGAAAGATTGAGTTTCAGTAGCAAATTAATAACAGCATGATTTCTGGAAGCCAATCATCTATGCCATCGGGGATAGGTACGTCGTTGGTTGGGTCATTCGTATGCAATAAAAATAATCCAATAAGAGTTTGGTGGGAAAATATGGCTAATTCCGTCAGCAGCAAAACACGGAATTATCACAGATTCAAAAAAATAGGTGAATTGTAATATGGAACAAATTTGACCTGAAAAGAAGAAAGAATGACTGAACTAGATTTTGTTTTGAAAGATGTTTGAAAATCTTTATCAAATCGCGACCGGCACCAGGCGATAGCCGAGGGAGTTCGCAACCTTGGCGATTGTGCTGACGCGCGGATCCGTTTTTCCGGAAAGAGCGCGATAAAGTCCCGCGCGGGTAAGGCGGGCGCCTTTCGCGGTTTTAAGCATGCCCTGCGCTTTGGCGGCGATCGCAAGCGCATGGATGAGATGCTTAGGGCTGTCGTCGTCACGGGCCAGCTCGACGGACGCATCAAGAAAACCCCTGATATCCCGATCCGTTTTAAGATGATCAAATATATTAAAGCGTTCTGTTTTTACTTTCATTTTATACTCCTTTTGCGAGTTCCACGGCAAGCTTTATGTCGGAACGTTGCGTGCCCTTATCGCCGCCGCATAACAGAAAAACTATTTTGCGTTTGCGAATCACATAATAAAGGCGGTAAGCCGGGCCGTAATCTATCCGCATGGCCTTTACGTCGCCGGATTCGACCTTCCAGTCGCCGAAATTGCCGGCAGCTGCCCGGATCATGCGGGCAAGGATTTTATCTTTGGCCCGCAAATCTTTCAGGTTATCGCGCCACGAGGCAAAAATCTCGGTTTCCGTGATTACGTAAGTCACAGGGATATTGTATACGATAATATACTATGTGTCAAGAATATAAAAAGTCAACAAAAAGATAAAACAAAGGAAAAATAATGGAATAAATCGGAATAAGTTTGATTGGAAAATTCGACAGCTGGTATATCGAGCTGATGATACCGTCTTGATTGCTATTGGCATATGCCCGATCAGAATAAATCTGTTTTAATAGCAACATTCTCCATCCCCTTGAAAACCTTTTTAGCCCGTTTTACCCACGATAAATCGACAGGTTTTTCAAGGTCGTGAAAAAATGCATCTTTCGCAACGCTGGAATAAGTAATACCGAAATTGTTTTTAAGGTTTTTCATTTTTTACCTTTGTCGACTTCAGCGGTCGGCGGGAGTTATTGCCAGCGTAACAACGATTAGATGGCCGCAGGTAAATTCCAGAATCCGATAAAAACTCGGGTAGGGTGTTTTACAATCTACTTTCTGTTCGCTCAGATTTTTTTTCGCAAGGTCTTTTGATAATGACTTGTTATTTTTTCAGTTCTCGTCGTTAAATTTTTTGGATACGATTTCGTGCAATTTTGCGGCAATTTGCTTTCTGTCCAATCCAGAATGATTAAAAGTCGGCGAAACGTAGACCTCGACCAAAAATCCGCCGCGAATCAATGTTCTCCACACAAGCTGCACAATCGATAACTCGCGCGTCGTATACGGCGGTTGAGATTGCCGCGAATTGGTCATATACGCATATTCGTCAGCCAGAATTTGCGG
Source organism: Rickettsiales bacterium (assembly GCA_031278055.1). Lineage (GTDB taxonomy): Bacteria > Pseudomonadota > Alphaproteobacteria > Rs-D84 > Rs-D84 > JAISGC01. The sequence continues at coordinate 2,920 of JAITLD010000091.1, forward strand.
CGGTATTTTTTTCCCGTTTTTATCGCGGTAAATGATGGCAATCGGCTGAATTCTCACTGCCTCCGCCCCCGACAGAAAATCGAAAATAGCGCTTTTGAACGGCAGGACGTAATTTCCGTTATTGGTCGTTCCCTCCGGAAACATAACGAACGCATTTTTTGTATTTTCCATTTGTTTCCGAGTCGCGGAGATTACCTGTATCGCCCGCGTCGGACGTCGATCAATAAATAAATTCCCGAATCCCGCGATAAATAAATTTACCGGAAACCATTTTTTTACCTCGCTTTTCGCAAAAAATCCGCATTTGAACAATGCGGGAAATATGATTATTTCAAAAATGCTTATATGATTGGAAACCAGCAATAGCGGGCGATGTTCGGATAGTTTTCCTTTCACCCGGAATCGGACGCCAAAGAGCCGCGCGGAAACCGACATAAAGATATGCATTTGCCAGATTTTGAGCCGGCGACCGAATGGCGCGATTATCAGCAATACCGGAACCTGGGCAAAGATCCATGCGAAAAACACGCCAAATCGCACGGCCGCCGAAAATATCCTAAATAACTTCATCCGCTTCATCCTTTGTGATTTCGGCATCTTGCAGATCTTCGTCGTTCAAAAATAATCCCGCGACGGCCTTTAATGTCAGGAAGGCGCCCTTGAATGGAAGCAACAAAATTTTACCTATCGTCATTATGGCCCTGTCTTTCAAACCCAAGTTATCGAAAGCATTGGGATTGCCGGTAAATCGCTTTTGATACGCCCTGTTTATCGATTTTGTCAGAACCATGACGAAAATCGAATAGTTATTTTCTCGCGGACAAATCGAGACGCCTTTCCCAAAAGTACCATTTAGGCGGAGATATCCTTTCAGAAGCGCCGGCATTTCCTTGAAAGCGCGGTCTTTGTCGACAAACACGCGCGGCAGTATATTCATGCGCGTCATTTTCGGATTGACACGTTCATCCATCTTGTTCATATCCAATGCCGCGCGAAGACTGATGGGCGATAGGTGATTGTAATACAGGTATGACAATGCATGCGCCGAATCAACCGGATTACCGCCAAACCATGTTACCATTCCGAATAGGATTTGGATTTTTTTGCGCTGTATGTATTCGCCGAGTCCCATCCATAGCATGGACATGACCAAAGGATTCTCGCGATATTCCGCGTCTATGCAGGCGCGGGACATTTCGGCGATATTACCGTTTCGCTTTTTGATTTTAGTTATGTCGAATTCCGTTTCTGAATAAAATCCGCCCAGTTTTTCAGAGGCCTCGCGGTCTATTATTCGATATGTGCCTATAATCTTGCCATCATGGAATACGGCCATGTAATCCGCGTGCGTATCGAAGTCATCGTATTCTTCATGCAGCTCTTTTTGTTCCTCGGTCGCCGGAAAACCCTCTTCTTCGATAAAACAGCGGTATCGCAGCTGGCGGACGAGCTTCCTTTCTTCCTTGTTGCGGGTAAGCCGGACCTCATAGTTGCGAATTTTTATTGCCATAAAAATGACTCCTTTGCGGAATTATATTACACGGTGAAAAAAAATGCAACGCGAATAAACGATCTAGTTGGGTGAATTTAATGCACGATGACGCATTTGTTAAAATATTTTTGCATGTTTCGCAACATTATAATATAATACGGCTGAAAATATAATTTATACAATGGGGCGCAAGCTCTTTTGTTAAATAGTATTTTTACAAACAATAATACAAACAAGGATATAAAATGCCAAAAGGAACAGTAAAGTGGTTTAACGAGAAAAAAGGATACGGATTCATCGCGCCGGATGACGGTGGCGAAGAGACCTTTGTTCATATCAGCGCCGTTCAGGCCTCGGGTATCAATATAGCCGAGGGCAGCAAGGTGGAATACGATACGATAGAAAAAAACGGAAAATTTTCCGCCGAAAATCTTAAGCGGGCTTAATCTGCCATCGTTATTTGAAAACAGCCCCGCAATTGCGGGGCTGTTTTCATAGTTTGCATGTTTTTATTGATTTTCTAACATCATGGCCGCAAACCAAGGAGTATTTCAATATATTCGGCCCCATTGCCGTCCGTTGCAAATGACAATATAAATCTGCGCGCGGCGGCGTAAATCAAATGATTTCGGTATCCGGCGCCAGAATGTCGGCGTAATCGGAATATACATAAACCTGTCCCCATTTCCGCTCGCTGGCGCCCTTGATTATCCCAAGCGAAATAAGACGGTTGACGGTGTTTGATACGGCGTTATTCGACAATCCTGTGCCGGCCGCGATTTCTGAAATTGTCATCAACGGCTTCCTCTTGAATTCGGCAAGCACCTGCGCGGCCGATATGCGCGCGCGGCCGATTCCCGCAATCTTTTCATCAGCCGCGGCAAAAACCTTTTTGACGGCAAGCAATGTCTTGCGCGCGTCATCGGCAGTCACGGCCACGCCGTCAAAAAAGAAGTTGATCCAATCTTCCCAATCTCCGGTATGCCGCACCGCGTCCAGCTGGTCATAGTATTGATTGCGATTTTTCTTGAAAAACAAAGACAAATACAAAAACGGCGACTTAATAACGCCTTGCCAGCGCAAGAACAATGTTATCAGCAGTCGGCCGGTGCGTCCGTTGCCGTCAAGGAACGGATGAATTGTTTCAAACTGCTGGTGCATAAGTGCCGCACGGAATAACGGCGGGACATCTTCATTGTATAGAAACTTTTCCAAATCCCCCATCAGCCCCGCCACCATGTCCGGCGACGCCGGAACAAAGCGCGCGTCTCCGGGGCGGCGTCCGCCGATCCAATTCTGCGATGTCCGAAACTCGCCGGGCGTCTTTGTCGCCCCGCGCGAGCTTTCAAGCAAAATCTTATGTATTTCGCGGGCAAGACGCAGCGACATCGGGAAACCCTCATCTAGCCGCTTTAATCCGTGAGTTATGGCCGCTACATAACAGGATACTTCCTGCACGTCATTGATTGAAACGCCCTTGACCTGTTCGGATTCATAGCGCAAAAGGTCGTCAAGCGTGGATTGCGTTCCCTCTATTTGCGAAGACAGCACCGCTTCCTTTCGGACATACATGTAATTCAAAACCAATGGATCCGGAACTGCCTCCACAATGTCATTCAGCGCATCTATGGCCAGCCTCGCCATGTGATATGTGCGCTCAACTTCCGCCATATCTATTTCCGGTATCGGCGGCAATGGGTTCGGCACATAGGTATTATATGCTTCCCCGGATGTTAATGACGATTTTATTGAAATTCCCTGATCTTTTCTTTGCATTTCTGGCCTTTTCTATGGGAAATTATGAACCATAAAAGTGAAAAAGTCAATAAGAAAACGCAATATAAATTATTATCTTGCGTTTTCTATTATAGTTTTCTCATTGAAGCTTCAGCCGGTCTTTCGACGAGCCAAACTTTGACAGCTCGACCACGAATGTCTTGAATGTCAGATATTGGTCGGGCGATACATGATAATTCTAGAACCGCCGCCATCCGTCGCCAACGACAATATAAATCTGCGCGCGGCGGCGTAAACACAAAGCGTCGATTATTAGTATTAATCAACGCAAGAATTGCGTATATTATTTTTGACTTTGCGTTGATTATGCCATATAATCAACGCAAATAATGCGTATATTATAAAGCGCATTGACTGAATTTGAGCAAAGGCGAGAAAAATGAAATATATCCATGAACAATCGGGATATCCAAAATTTACTTGGGATAAAGACTTAATTGTTAATCTTCTGACAAGCGTATCTATTTCGCAGGGGCGCATATTGGGCAAAATGCAACAATTCGGATTTGGCATCCAACAAGAAGCTATGCTGAACGCCATGACCGAGGAAATTACCAAATCAAGTGAAATAGAAGGCGAGATATTAAACAGCGAACAAGTTCGTTCTTCGCTGGCGCGGCGGCTGAATATAAATTTGGAGCAAGAAATAACCCCGTCGCACCATATCGAAGGGGTTGTTGATATTCTAATGGATGCCGTCCATAATTACAAGAATCCATTAACTGAAGATCGTCTATTTGGATGGCATGGCGCGCTGTTTCCGACCGGGCGAAGCGGATTGCATAAAATTCGCGTGGCCGAATTTCGTACCGGCGAAATGAAGGTAGTTTCCAGCAATGGATTTCGCGAAATGGTTCATTATGAGGCCCCGCAACCAGATAAAGTGCCTGGACAAATGTTGGAATTTTTGCATTGGCTGGATACAAATGGTAATGAGAATGCATTGCTGAAAGCGGCGCTGGCGCATCTGTGGTTTGTGATAATTCACCCGTTTGATGACGGCAATGGACGGCTTACTCGCACCATCACAGAGATGATGCTGGCCCGCGCGGAAAATACAAATTTGCGATTCTATTCAATGTCTGCGCAGATTCAGAAAGACAAAAAAGAATATTATCGCGTTCTGGAACAAACAACAACCGGCGGACTGGATATAACGCCGTGGTTGGTCTGGTTTCTGGAAACGCTTGGCCACGCGATAACAGGCAATGAAGAAATAGTCGGAAAGGTTTTGAAGAAAGCGACATTTTGGCAGAAAAATGCGGCACAGATACCAAACAACATTCAGCAGGAAGTAATAAACCGCCTACTTGATGGATTTATTGGCAATATGACATCCGGAAAAGTCGGAAAGATTTTCAAGATTTCCCATGAT